>JBAWCX010000163.1:0-2473 GCA_049590495.1 Binatus sp. (SeqCode) | reverse complement strand
GGCTTGGGCGCCGCGGCGGGAGCCGGCTTGGGCGCTGTCGCGACGGCTGCGCCATTGGTGGCCGCTTCTTTGCTCGCGCCTTCGGCGGCAGGTGCCGGCGCTCCGCCCTCTTTGCGAAAGCGTGACGGTGCGTCGTCGGGGAACGTGGTTTCAGGCTGCAGCTCGCGGGCGCGCGCGAGCAATACGCCCTCGCTCTCGAGATTGGCCGGGTCGGGGATGCAACAATCGACGGGACATACCGCGGCGCAGGCCTCATGGTCGTGGAAGCCGACGCACTCGGTGCACTTCGACGGCACTATGTAATAAATATCCTGCGCGATCGCGGCACTGGTCACGCCGTTGAGTTCCCACGGCACCCCGCCCGCATAGATCGCGGTGTTCGGACACTCGGGCTCGCACGCTCCGCAGTTGATACATTCGCTCGTGATCGTCGTCGCCATCTCGTAACCGGCCCTCAGTTAAATGATTTAGGAAACCTGACCAGGAAAAGCCCGCAACAGTGCTGGCTCGCCGATTGGAACGATAACCGCTGAAAGTTTTGTCTGTCAATCATGCTCAATTCAATTCAGCTAATAGTGTAGCGCGCGCGATGTTCCGAACAGAACCGGCTTGCGGTTCTCGCCTTGCGTTCGCAAACAGGTTTTGCGACTATTTATTTCGATTTACTCGTCCAGCCCTGACCATCTGATCTGTACTGACTAGTGTACCGGGACTGGCTGTTAACTTGAACCACTGGAGGAAAGCTCGGATGAAGACAATCGTAAAAGTGCTTGGTGTCGCGGCCGTGACGGCGCTGGTGACCGCCTGCGGTCCTAACATGCAGGTTATCAATAACGCGACCGATCGCGCTCAGGCGGATGCGACCAAGGCGGAAGCATCGGCGAACGCCGCGGGAGCATCGGCCAATCAGGCGGCGACTGCGGCTCAGCAGTCAGATCAGGCGGCCAGCGAGGCCGAAGATGCGGTCCGTCGGGCCAACGACGCAGTATCGCGCCTGGAAGCGGCGTTCTCGACGTCGGTTACGAAGTAATCCGGTAGTCTGGCTACAGAACGAGCCATTTAGAAGCGGTGGCGAAGGGAGGATGCTCCAATCGCCACCGCTTAGTCTTGTCCGCTTTCAATGTGAGCGCAGCGAAGGAACGGACGCAGAACCCTCACCTACCGGCCGCGTTGCGTCCGGCCGCCTCTCCCGTAGAAAGAACGGGCGAGGTAAGAAGGAGCCGGGATTCTTCGCTTCGCTCAAGAATGACACAAAAAAAGTTCTAACAGGGACGAAGTCCCGCATCTTCTCTTATCATTGGGTGCAGGGGTCACCTCTGCCCAAGGAAGCGTGAAACCCACGGCGGGTTTCACATTAAATAAAGTTCCTACTCTTCCCTGAGTTTACTCGTCCTCGATTGGTTCGCCGTCGCGCGTTGATGTTAGCCTGGCTGGGACCGACCGCAGCACGGGAACTATCAGCGCGGTTGCCAGCGTTGTGATTATCACCGCCCACGCGAAGCCGCCTCTGGAATATATCCAGCTTCCCAGCAAGTTTCCGGAATTGCCGGCAAGTGCAAAGGCCGAGGTGTTAGCCACCATTATCGCGGTTCCTTCCAGGCCCTTCGGACATGAGCGCATGATCAGATCGATATACGCCGCGGTGGCGAATCCGCCGAACAAGCCATACAGGACGGCGACCACGATCGTGCTCGCGGGTCCCTGCGCGAGGAACATGATCGGTCCTTGAAGGATCGCGATTATCGTGCCCCACCAGAGCAGGCGCGAAAGTGGCACACGCACGCACAAAAAACCGTACAACAAACTCGCCGGCAGGAAGAACAACGACTGCAGCGCGGTGAAGGTCCCGAACAGCTCACTCGAAATCCGCACACTCTCCGTCAGATGGTAGAACATCGGCGTGCCCCATCCCGGACTGAAGTTCCACAGGAAGTAGATAGCGGTCGCCGGCCATAGTGGGCGATGGCCCAGCAGGCGACGGATCGCCGCGAAGCCTTTTTCATCGCGTCCCAGCGTACGCTCGAAATCGTTGGCGGCTTCGAGTCGCCAGAAAGCTTGTAAGACGATAACCAGCGTCACGCCGCCTGCGATAAGGAAGGTGCCGCGCACCGATGCGTGCGCGACCAACCATCCTCCCGCCAACGCCGATATGACTGCGGGGACGAAATAGCCGAAACTGAACACCACGCTAAGGCGCCCGGTCATCCCGTGCGCCTGCGCCACACCGGTCATCAGAGCTTGCGCGGACGCAAAAATCATCACGTACACGACGACCACGATGAACACGAGCGACAGCAGCTTGAAATAGTTAATTGTCGATCCGGCTAACCATGCGTATGCGGCAGCGGCGGCCAATCCGCAGACCAGCAGGTACTGAGGGTCGCCCCATCGCGCGCTTCTCCATCGATCCCTGATGAAGCCGAACACGAATCCAGCGCAGACGGGTATTGAGGCTATCGCCTGGAAAACCGCA
>JBAWCX010000162.1:0-2297 GCA_049590495.1 Binatus sp. (SeqCode) | reverse complement strand
GAACGAAGCCGTGATCGCCGTCACCGTGAACCGAGGGTGAAAGACGCACCAACGCGACGCGCACTCCTCTCGTCGCCATCGAGGTCGCTGCTTCTTCCGTAGCGACACGAGGAAAGTCGGCGGAGGTCATCGTGCACACGCTTTCTTCGGTCGCAAGGCGGCCCGGCGTAACGAGCGCGGTCCCGGAGGCGATGATCAGGGGACGATCAGAGCCGGCGAGCGCGGCGCCGAGAGCTTCGATCGCGCGCCTATCGATCTCGGAGACTTCCTTGAATCTCGAGAAGTCGTGGATGAAACCGCTGTGAATCACGCCATCCGAGGCGGCGGCTCCACTCCGCAAGCTGTCCAGGTCCTCAAGATCGCCCCGATGGACCTTGGCGCCAGCGGCGACAAGCGACTTGGCGCCCGCATCTGAGCGAGCGAGGCCGAGCACCTGATGGCCCGCTTTGATTAGCTCCGGAACAATGGCGGAACCGATAAACCCTGTAGCACCGGTTACAAAAACACGCATGAGAATTCTCCTTCAGTTGGTTGAGGGTGAGCGGTTCACCACCGCCCCGCCGGCGATCCCGTCCAACTCCGCCAGGATTTCCGACGACAGCGCCAACTGTCCGGCGGCCAGGTTCTCGCGGAGGTGGGCGGCCGACGACGTGCCGGGAATCAACAGGATGCTGGGCGACCGGTGCAGCAGCCACGCCAGCGCGACCTGCATCGGCGTGGCGCCGAGTCGGCTCGCGACGGACGACAGCGTCGACGACTGCAGCGGCGAGAATCCGCCGAGCGGGAAGAACGGCACGTACGCGATGCCCTGCCGGGCCAAGTCGTCGATCAGCGCGTCGTCGTGGCGGGAGGCCAGGTTGTACAGGTTCTGCACGCCCACGATTTCGGTGATCGTCTGCGCCTCGGCCACCTGGGCGGCAGTGGCGTTGCTCAGGCCGATATGGCGAATCAGCCCCTTGCGCCGCAGCTCGGCCAGCACCGTCATCTGCTCGGCGATGGATCCCTCCTCGGGGCCGTGGCCCAACCCCATCACGCGGTAGTTGACGATGTCGAGCGCGTCCAGGCCCAGGTTGCGGAGGTTGTCGTGGACGCCGGCGGTCAGTTCCTGGGGCGAAATGGCGGGCTGCCACGACTTGTCGGGAGGGCGGCGGCCCCCCAGCTTGGTGACGATCACCAACCCCTTCGGGTACGGATGCAGGGCCTGCCGGATGATCTGGTTGGTGACGTGCGGGCCGTAGTAGTCAGACGTGTCGATATGGTTCACGCCCGCCGCGACGGCCTCGCGAAGGACGGCGACTGCGCCCTCGGGGTCTTTGGGCGGCCCCCACACGCCGGGCCCCGCCAGCTGCATCGCGCCGTAGCCCATCCGATGGACGGTCAACGACGTGCCGGGGAAGGTGAACTCGCCGCCGAGTGCGGCTTCACTCATTGCGTTGTTCGTTTCCAGCATCGGGTTTGCTCCTTTCCAGTGTTGATACGAGCAACGTTACGCGATTTGGTTACAGAAGTCAAATATTGAAACTCGTAATGTGAAACGAATGGGCGCTTAGGAGCGGCCGGCATTCCGGCGGGACGCGCGAGAGGCGAAGGATCCGGAAAAGCGAATCGTCAGGCGTTCTTGCCCTGCTTGCCCTCGACCCACTGGAACATCAGCGATTGGTAGTACTCGAGGTTCTGGCCGAGCAGAAACACTTTCGGGATTCCTTCGATCTGCGCGTAGATCGCCGTATGCGTCGGGTTTTCGTTGCCGAATGCGATCTTGATCGGCTGCGGCTGACCTGGTGCTTCGACGGTTATCACGGACTTCGGATGGTCGAGTCCGAACTGCGCGAGGTCGGTTGAGTCGTTCGCGACCACTTCGACCGACTTGGCACTCGTCAGCAGCGAGACCATCGCGTCCATCAGGTCGTGCGGAACGAATTTTCCCGGCGGCGCGACGAGATTATAGAACTTACCGTCCTTGTCCTTCTGAAAACGCAGCGATTCAGACCCGCTCGACACTGTTATCGCATCGATACCGCCGCCGAGCTTCAGAAGGCTCTCCTGCTTCTCCTCAAGGGCACTTGCAGGCCTGACGCTCGGCTGAATCCAGAAATAAATCGGCAGCAGGATGAAAAAAACGATCGTGTAGAAGATTGCCGGACGCGCGCTCACGCGAAAAACCTCCGGCGCACGAGGACGGTGACCGCGATCAGAAACAGGATCGCCGGCTCGACGACCGATCCGTAAACCAGCAGATGGCGCGCCTCCTGGTCGCTGACATAGAAGGCGGCGGTCTCGCTCTTGTTGAGCCGTTC
>JBAWCX010000161.1:0-34256 GCA_049590495.1 Binatus sp. (SeqCode) | reverse complement strand
CTAAAAACTCTATCCGAACCGGAACTCGAGCGGGTGCGGGAATTGATGCGCTCAAACGAGAAGGGCGGCAATCTGAATCACTAACGGTTGACCTGTGGTTCCTCACAACTTGATCCGCGCGAATTCGTTGGTGGTTTGGATGGACTGGCGATAACCTGCGGTGCGTGAGGATGCCGACAAGCGAATCACTCGCGGAGGTACCAAACGGCGAACCTCGAACTCTCACCGCGTTGCTGTTGGAGTGGATCGCCCTGCGCCATCAAATTGCAGTGCTGGAGCGCAGCGGAACTCGTCGCCCGTGCTTTCGCCGTTGGGATCGGCTTTTTTGGATTTTGTTCTCGCGTTGGTGGCCCCAATGGCGCGAGAGCCTGATCATCGTCCAGCCCGAGACGGTCTTGCGCTGGCGTCGTGACGGCTGGTCGACGCTTTGGCGATATCGATCTCGGGGTCGCTGGCGCGGTGGGCGTCCGCGGGTTTCCAGGGACGTCCGTCATCTGATCGCACGGATGGCCGGCGACAACTTTCTGTGGGGTGCGCCACGGATCCACGGTGAACTTCTGATGCTCGGTTTCAGCGTCTCCGAAGCCACCGTGTCGCGCTACATGCCTCCACGAAGCCGACGGCCGGGACCATCGTGGCGGACTTTTCTTCGCAATCAAGCCATGGAGTTCGCTCACAGCGAGTATGCCGAGGAGCGGTCGGGCGAAGACGCTGAACACCCGGGTCATTCCTATGCAGCCCAGCTCCAGCGATCCGCGGCTGCGCAGATAGCGACGGTAGAGGTTGGGCTTAGGCGCCCTGGTCAACAACGACCCACCCTGAATGTTCGAAGAATTACTCTACGCTTCGCCCAGCGCGATCGCGGAGTGAGGCACCGCGCTGCTTCCGTGTCCGGCGGCTCAAGGAGAGAGCTACACGGGTATTCTTTCCGGTTGATCCGCCGACCGCGGTGCATGGTGGCGACTCGGTCCGGGTAAAGATGCGGATCTCGCCGGCCCGCGGGAGACGTTTTCCAGAAATCAACTTCCGGCAGGTCTGTGGTGCTTCGACCGGGGCAATATACAGATCAACCCTGGATGGAACCGGGCGCACGTCGGGCTGCGCCATCCGATGGCGCGCGTAGGCGAAATACTCGACTAGTCCACCGTCAATCCCGAAGCGCCCGATCAAGTCGCCGATGATGACGTTTACTTTCTCCGGCAGCTTGACGCGAGTTGATAACCCTTTAATGCAAACCGCGCGATCCGCGTATCCGTTAGCCGCGAAGATTTCGCGCTCCAGCTGCGTGAGTCCGCTGGCGTCTATCGCTTAGACACGCGACGCGAGGGCTTTCAGCGCGAAGAGCTCTGGTATCCCGGTGCCCGATCCCGAGTCAAGGAGCACGTCGCCAGGCCTGACTACTTCGGAAATCGCCCGCTCGAATGCCGAAACTCGTGGACGGTTGTTCAGGTATTCGCGATGCTCGTCAAGGATAAGCGACAAAATTATACCTTCACGCCAGGCGTCACGTGCACGGCTTCACCGAACGCCGCGGGGCTTGGGTACGATCTGGAATTAGTAGCCGTTTGCACCCCAACTCGCGGTCGGCGGTTGCCCAAAAATTGGGTTCCCCCTCGAACAGTGTGCTAGTCTAAATCCGTGACGCTCTCGATACAATGGGAGTTGCCACTGATGACCTAGTACGTCTAAGGTCAATGACAGGTCTCCTCATGCAAACGCGGTTGCGTAAATTCTTCAAGCTGGCGGCGCCTGATCGCTGGCTGCTCGCATCGGCCATAATCTCGGTCATCAAGGCCCGAATTACGGTGATGTTCGTTCCGATCCGCAAAATTCTGCAACCCGTGGCGCGCCAGACTGAGGCGGTGTTTGCCGATACGGATGCTGCAAGAATCGGCTGGGCGGTCGAGACGGCCGGCCGTATCGTACCGACTGCTAAGAATTGCCTCGTGAGAGCGATCGCCGGGCGCGAGATGCTCGCGCGTCGCGGCGTCAGCAGCCAAATCCGACTGGGAGTCGCAAAAAATTCAGCTGATGCTCTGACCGGTCATGCATGGCTTGAATGTGGCGACAGAATTGTTACCGGCGAAGGTGAACATCGAAGCTACGCACCGATGCCCGTCGCTGATCATTGTGTTGGGAAGCCTGATGGTATCGAGCGAGTTCCAGTTGAAAATCCCTGAGCATTGAAGTGGAAACCGGCATCGATGACGGCCAGGCTCGAGTGGAAACTCGGCTCCGAAACTCGAAGCTCGGATGCGTCGTTTAGTGGTGTACGCCGCGACCGGCTCGCTATCGCATCCGGGAACTAGGACTGCATCGCGTCGTCTCGAAGCTTTCGTCTGGAACTGTTGCACTCATGCATGGCTCTGCCGGCGGCGGCCCGCTCAGTCCTTGGCTGGGATCCTCAGATGATTCATTGGGGCTCGAAGTGTCATCAGCCGTCGGGGCCGCGCATCAGCATCGGATCCGAGTTTGTCAGCAGGGGTGTCGTGCCCCGGCCTCACGTAAGAGATGAGCTTTTCCCGGGCCAACCGGCGGGATTGCTGCCGACCTTGAGCCAGCGACTTCGTCATGTAGCGAAATCGATCCGAATCCACCATCGACGCGAGCTCAAGGCTGGGAAGTTCCTGGAAGTGGCCGAAGCGCTGATCCAAAAGCCGCCACTTGAATAGTAGCCGCACATCTTCAAATCCGCGGCAGCCCAGCAGTCTCGCGTTTGCCAAACATCCGTTGGCGATGCTTGATCGCCACTAGCAGCGGACGCGCCAGGTAGTACAGCGGGTATAGCGCGCGCGGCAAGGGCATCAGCGCGCGGTCGCTCATCTTGGGGGTAATCATGCGGTGCACGATGTATCTGGCGCGGCCGCGCATCGATTCGATGGTTCCGAGTGCTATCGACCAATCGTCCAACTTAACCGCACGCCTCGAATCGAAAATACCCTGCGTAACGCGCCGGCTGAGCGACGCGATGTGCGAATCGCGGCGGGCAGCGTCGAGCAATTCGGCGGGCACCTCGCAAAGCTCGAGCGAATGCGTCAAGTGCACCGCGAGCAGGACCATTCTAAGGCTTTGCGTCCGCCGGGCGTCGTCGAGAAGGCTGGTCCAGTTGACGGTCGTGGCGGTCGCGAGCAGGTGGGCGAAGTCGCAGATCTGGGAGAGCGTCATCCAGCCGTGCTTGGAGCCATGGCAGGCCTGAAACAGAATCGAGTCGGCGGGACCGAGCACGCGGACGCGCCTGCCGAGCAGCTCGATCTCGACGGTACGATTCCAAACTTGCTCGCCTTCGGGAGCAAACGGGAAGTATCCAGGTGACAACGCCCAATGGAGGTCCACGACGCTGTCCTCGCGTGAGAAGTCGAGCGACGTGTCGGGAAAAAATCCGCTTTCGACAACCTCGGGCCGATAGACTGCCGACGCGTAGGCGACTCGCTCCAGCGCCTTGGCCGCACGCCGCAGATCCGCAAGCCGCACCATGAAATCCAGGTCGTCGAACACCCGCATTGCCACGTCACCGTACGCAGCAATCGCAAGCGCCGGACCCTTGATCGCAATCGCGGGGACGGCGCCGGCCGCAAAGGAATCGACGATTTCCGTTACGCAGCCGGCGCGATAGTTGTTTCGCAGTGCGTTGATCTCGTAGCTGAACCGGAGCGCGCGGGCGACGTATGGAGGAGGATTGGCAATGCCTTCGGCGCCGAGACGCGCGCCCACCATTGGCGTGACGCGGTTACGATCGGCCAGCGCGAGAAATCGATCCCAATCGACGCGGCGCCCGGCGCACTCCCCCATCGCGGCGCGATCCGTCATCGGCCCGGACGCCGCGCAGCATCGCAGCAACAGCTCGCGCTCGGTGTCAGGCGTCCGTGATACGGGAGAATTCATTTCAATCGTCGCGCACAGCGCGTGACGTCGGGCAAGACTTTTCGGGAATCACGTTATACAAGCCCGGTATTCATTGCCAACCTTGCGTCACGATGCCGTCGACCTGCCTTCCGATTCGCTGGCATTCGTCAACAAGGTGACATGTCGGAACTACCAGACAAGGCCAGGACAGTCCGATCAAGATCCGTGGCAATCTAATCTAACTGGGCGCGAACTACCTTGATCAGATCACGTTGCGCGAGTTGGCGGGCGAGTGCGAGGACGTCCCGCTCGACGTCGCGACGCGGCGCGCCATTCTCGCGTGCGATGGTGTCTGCTACCGAGCGCATCGCGAGGCCCTCGGCGAAGAGTTCCCAAATTCGGCCGCCGGTTTGATTCAGGCCGTAACACATTGCGGTTGCGACGTTCGCCACAAAGGTCTCGCGCCGTGCGGTTTGAGATATGACTGCGGCCGAGATTTTCACGACGTCATTTGGTGAGGGAAACGCGAGCCGCTTTTTTCGGCCGGCACCTGCAGCGATAGCGGATTCGGACCGGGCCACCAACTCCCGATGTACTGAACGGTACCGTGGTCGTGAGCAGAAGAATCCGGCGATGGCGGTTTTCGGAACCTTCCCCGTCACTCGGGTGACACGGTGCTCGAGATGCTCTGCGACACGGAAAATTACCGCGTCGCCCGGCCCGAGGTTCGGAACTACCTCGCGTACGCCGCTGGAATTGTCGCGAATTTCGAGGGTCCCGCCGCCATATTCCGCGTCGCTCAAGTTGACGGAGATCGCGGCTTTCCGATCGTTTTTTATGTCAGGGTGCCAATCGAACCTCAGTCCCTTGCGCGCGACCATTCGGTAAATGCGGCCCTTAAAGGATGCGATTGGACCGCATCCCGTGGCTTGCCCAACTAGCCGGAGCAATTTTGGATCGTTCATCAGAACGTGGACGACATCGGCCAGGGGGCTATTCGAGATCGTGAGATCGTGCCCACTGTTCCAGAATTGTCTTTCGAACACCGCGCCGCGGAGGTACCGCTGAATCACGCGGAAGAGGCCGGGATCGATGAAGCCTCGCATTCGCAGATAGTTGTGCTGGTCGAAATGCTCACGGGCCGCGCGCAATTGGGATGGCGTGACGTCAGATGAAATCCCAAGTCGTGTAAGCGTGGCAAGCATCTGTTGGTTAGCTGCAGGCCGACGCAGATATCGTACAGATTTTTTGCAGGGCAGTGTTGCGAACTACTTTGACCAGATCGTGTTGTGCGAATTTTAGTCTACTGGTTTGCGCTTGTAAATGTCGCGAGCCGAGTCCAACCAGCGGGCAGCGGTTCCGCATTGTTCAACTGCGATAAATGTGAAAGGTTGGCCGCCGACACGCGTGAGGCGCTTCAATCATTTGCATCGAAGCGGAGCGACAATGAACGCCGAGTCCCGAAGTTCGACGCGATTCTTCGGGCGCCGCCGCTGGGGACTACTCGCCGCATTTCTATTTGCAGCGGCCTACCTGGTTCTCAATCTATTCGTTCGGCCCGCAATTCCGATGGCGCGTGGTTACGATGACCAGATATTCCTAGCGTCCGCAGCCAGGCTCTCGTCGGGACAGGTAATCTACCGCGACTTCTTTGAGTACTACCTGCCGGGCATCGATTACCTCTACGCATTTCTAATCGACCGATTCGGCGCGCGGGCATGGATACCCAATGCCTGCCTAGTAGTACTGGGGCTAGGTTTGTTCGCGGCCGCAGTTTGGCTTGGCGGCATGTTGATGTCGCGTGAGGCCGCGATATTTTCCGGATTTCTGTTTCTGTTCGCCGCGTATCGTACGTACCTGGACGCGTCGCCGCACTGGTACGCCGCTCTCACGATTGTGCTTGCGATCGCAATCCTGGCCCGTGAGCGATCGCGCTCGCGCCTTCTTGTTGCGGGAGCACTCATCGGCGTGGCGACATGTTTCGCGCAGCACCATGGTGCGTTCGCCACGGTCGGAGTTCTCGGTTTTCTGGTCTGGGAGGCTTGGAAAGACGGGAGAGACACAACCACTCTCATTAAAGAATGCGCGAGCTTCCTCACTCCCACCGCGATTATCGTCGCCGCGTGTGTAGCTTACTTTTCGTGGCTAGCCGGCCCGACAGCATTCTTCAATTCAACTATAGTCTTCCCCCTCAAATATTGGAGTGAGGGGTTGGGCGCCGGATGGTCGAACTACGTATTGATCGAAATCGTATCGAGCGCGATGCATCGCGACTTTCACTTGGTTCGCGACCTGATATTGGGGTTGCTTGTCCCGTGGGTCTACATTGTGTCAGCAATCTGGTTCAAGCCCTCGCCTGAATCGTCGCGCGGGGATACCTGGCGCCGCATAGTTCTACTGAACTTCGTCGGCGCGGCGATGTTCGCGTCGATCGTCAATTCGGCGGGCTACTGGAGGATCGCAGTAGTTTCGCTCCCTGCGTTCCTGGTCGCAGTATGGAGTATCGAAACGAAGCTGGGAGTGATTGTCATACGAATCCTGACGGTGATTGCGGTACTCGCAATGGTTTCCGACATTCGCGCGTCGCAGCGTAACTGGTATTACTCCATCGAAACCCCGAGCGGGCGCATCGCGCTCTCGGTTGACGACCCGCTTTCCCAGCTTCAATGGTTCGCCGCGCGAACTCATCAGGGTGACTACGTGTTTCAGGCGCTCGGCAGCAATCTTTACTTTTGGCTGGGTCTTAGGAATCCCACCAAGGTCTGGTGGCTGACGCCATGCGAGTTCACCCGCCCGGAACAGGTCGACGACGTGCTTCGCGACCTCGAGCTTCACGCGCCGCGATTTATCTTGTGGAATGGTGACCTTGACGAGTCACTTTGCGGCGCTTCAAGCGATCACATTCAACCAGTCCGCGACTATCTGCACGCACACTATCACAAGGTCCAGGATCTGACTCCCGAATTTGGACCCACCACCTCAGCATGGGAGCTGAAGTAGCCTGCACCGGAGCAAGAAGTACCGATTCGTGTCAGTTTGGCAAGCATCGCTTGTCTAGCGGCTGGCCGCCCCTGCTATCATGCGTACTCGTCGCGGGGCAGTGTTGCGAACTACCTTGATCAGATCGCGTTGTGCGAGCTGATGGGCCAGCGCGAGGACGTCATGTTCCACTTCGCGGCGCGGGACCCCGTATTCTCTTGCGATGGTACCTGCAATCGTGCGCATCCCGTAGCCTTGTGCCAGGAGCTCCCAGACCCGGCTGCCGGTTTGATTCAAGCCGTAGCACATCGCGGTGCCAATGTTTGCTACAAACGTCTCGCGCCCCGAGGTTTGAGAAACGACGGCGCTCGGGAGTTTGACTGTGTCGTCTGGTTTGGGCAACGCGAGACTCTCGTGTTTCCGGACGGCGCGCACAGCGATCGCTGACTCGGACAAGGCGACCATCTCGCGATGAATCGTGGAGTATCTAGGTCGCGAGCAGAACCATCCGGTAACGGCGGTCTTCGGAATTCTTCCTACGACCGGGGTGACGCGGTGTTCGAGATGCTCGGCAACGCGGAAGATGATTGCGTCGCCAAAACCCAGGTTCGGAACATCCTCGCGCACGCCGCGGGAGGTATCGCGAATCTGCAGCGTGCCGCCGCGGTAGCCTGCGTCACTCAGGTTGATCGAGATCGCGACCTTTCGATCGTTGAGCATGTCATCGTGCCAGGTGAACGCTAGCCCCTGCCGCGCGACCATCTGGTACAACCTGCCAGCAAAGCATCCAATGGGACCGCTCCCGGTCACCCGTCGAATCAGTCGGAACAGCTTCGGATCGTTCATCAGGATTTTAAAGACATTGGTCAACGGGTTGTCCGCAAGCGTTAGATCGCGCCCGACCTCGTTCTCTCTTATTTTGAACGCAGCGTTGTGCAGAGAAAGCTGAATCACCCTGAGCATCGCGGGTTCGATGAAACCTGGTATCCGCAGATAGTTGTGTTGATCGAAATGCTCACGGGCTAAGTGCAATCGCGATGGCGTGGTGTGGGTTGAAATACCCGTTCGTGTCAGCGTGACAAGCATGTTTTGACTGCGCTCGACTCTCATCTGGATGGGTTACTCCAAATACCGGGGGACTGGCAGTCCCAAGCTCATGCCCTATCACTTGCACGCGCAACAATACAATTCCTGGTTACCGTTTTCGATTTTTGCAGAGAGAGCGCGAAAATCGGGGACTATCCCCGGTAGCGCGAGGGTTTCTAAAGTTTCCCATGGTGATTTTGCGACCCACAGATTGATGGGGGGCTTTCGCGCCGAATCGATCCGATGAGCCGCTCAACGTGGCCGTTACCGGATAGTATCCAGCAGTTGAGTCAAAGGCGCGACCATCGGCCGCTTCATCACCATATGCTACCCCGCGCGTCATCACGGATAAGGTTTTCGGGAGGCACAACGGCTATTTTTCCAAATCCTCCACAATTCATCTTCATAGACGAGTGTGAATGCGCTCGTGAGATGCGGTTGGACGGCATCGATCAGAGGCTTGGAATAATATCCCGCCTCTACCCCGTGCTTCGGCTCGGTAACGATGCATGCGTCGCCTATGATCTCTTGCCAACCGGGTTTGTAACCGACGGGTACGTTGTTGCCAAAATCCCAATAGACCGACACGCCCTTAGGGGACTGACTGAGTAACAACGCTGGAAAAGGATTCATGAAATCCAGATTTGCGATCACGTCTCGGCTTGCACCGAGACCCTCAATTGCTTGAATTGAACGATTTATGGAAAGCGCGAAGCCTATAACGTCCGGATCTTTTGGAAATACTTCGAACGTGATTCCCTTGTTCGCCGTTACTGCGATGGGCTTAACGGTCCCCGATGGGATTGAATAATCCAGCTTAACGGCTCTGAGTGATGTTAGTGCCTCCGGCGCGAGGACCAGCGCAACAATCAGCAGCGGGATTGCTTCAATGACAGAAATTTCGTGCAGTCTTCGGGGATGAAAATTGCTCCACAAATGTCTCGAAAAGAGCTCTGTGTCGGATGTGTCTGTCCAGGTCACCACAGCAATGGCGGCGGCGGGGGCGAGAAACAGGAGAGCGGGCGCGGAACTGTTGCTCATGTTGAGCGCGACTTGACACACCCAAAAGAATGCGACGATGAAGAAGCAGCGCCATAAATTCTCGCCGCTGCCCGGCCGCGAGACTGCATAGAGAACCATCAGCACGACTACGCCAAAGACCGGGAATAAAGAGGCGAACCACAGGGCATCAAGAACCGAATAGGATCCCACTCTGGCTTGAGCAGCCAGCCAATACTCTTGGATGACAGGGGAGAGTCTGGTTCCAGTGATGACAAAATCGGTCGCCACCATCACACCGAGAAACAGCAATACCAGAGCGATGTTGGCGAGACTTCGCGAGAAGCGGCCGCGAACGATATATCCTCCCACCACGACAGCGAGTCCTAGGACCAAACCGGATATTTTCACCAGGAAGAGTACGTTCAGGAGGAACGCGGCGGTGAATAGATCGATACAATCGCGCTCGCGCCGCGAATCCAAATCGTTTGCGAAGCTCTGCAGGAACAAGACCGACAAAGCGGACATGAGCAGCCGGTCATGAAAAAGACACATGCCGAAATCATGGAGCCATCCATAGATCGATGGGCCAGACGCTTCGAAGGCAACTGTTATGCAAAAGAGCCCGGCAAGGCCTGGCGCGTGGCGCAGCTGCCGCATCGCGACTACGCAGCTGCAAAGAACAATGACGAGTGCAAAGAGATCGGCTGACGCGCGCAGGACGTAATAGTGCGGTCCAAGCAGGCGCCATAGGATGGCCGCAACTTGAAAAGGGCCAAATCCATGCGGGTCGTGGAAGTCAGTCCCAACATGGTAGCTCTGAACAAAACGCCACACCCGATCGATTTGCACCATGTCGTCTTCAGGCCCGAGAGTGATGGGTGTCCGTACGCCAATGACGAAATTGCCGATGACGATCGCCGCAGGAACAAGAAGAGTCAACGCGAGAAACGGCCCAAGCGGCAGCCTTCCGCCGTTTTGTCGGAGGTCTGGCGCCTCCGGGACCAAAAGTGATGGTCCCGCTTCAGCCGGAATTTCCATTTTGAATCGTGATTCGGACCCGCGCCGCCATCAATCCGCCCTTTGGAGAGCGCTTCATAAGTGCCGACGCATGCGGTCCAAAGTGATGTGCAGCAACTCGCCTCCCCAATGCATCAGGTCATCATCGCACTGCAGATGGTCCGCTCCAAGTGTACCGGACGGTCGCTGCGGTAAGCGCTGCGAATCCTGCAGTCCGTCCCGGCTCCCGACACGATCAAAGGCATCGAGCAGCGCCCGATTGAAGTCGTGAGCATGGTATACACATGGGACAAGAAGAACGCTGTGGCTGCGCAAAACTCCATCTCATGTGAGATTCTGGTCTGCGGCGTGTAGGGTGGGATGAAGCGCACGAGCTGAGTCGGGCGCCGATCATCCCCGATCGCTCTGGGCAGTTGCGGTTCACCATGAGGATTTTAAGCGCGAAGCCGTGGACCGCCACAGGGCGACCGTTGGAGATCGCGCATCCTTCGTAAGCGGATCAGGCGGCAAGGCGTTCGTAGCGGTGGTGAAGCCCGCCGACTTGCGTAAGCATGCCGGCCACGAGCAGCCACAAGCCACAGGCATCGCGCTGATACTATAAGTATCAAGTAACTATCATGTAGTAAGGTTTTACTACATACTAAATAGATTCTCTACTAATAGTGTGTGGATACCCACTATTGACGGAAGAGAGTACGTAGACTAATAGTAACTCATCTGTGAATGCTAAGGTCGTCTAGGTGGGGTTGAGGTTGACACAGATGAGGCAATCTTGTCGCAGCCTTGGAAAACCTCAATTGACGCGCTTTTCGGCATCGTAAAAGCACTGGAGTTCGGTCGAGTTCCAACCGGTCGTCTTTTTAATCGTTCCGTTGTTGAATTTTCAACCGCCGCCGCGGATCCCGCGCGCGGTTTCGGCCTACCAGGCTGCGAACGTACGCGGGATTCGCGGATGGAAGAAAGTCGAAAGTGAGCCGAGCAGGAGTATAGGAGTTATAAAATGAGAAAACTGACCACAACCATCGTTGCCATGACCGCCTTGTTTCTCGCCAATGCGCCGGGCGCGCTCGCGGGTCATTCGTCGGGAGGCGGATCAACAGTGGGCTATTTCTACTTGACTGAGATCGGGACCGCTACGAGCGTCGAGCTGACCACTTCGACCGTGTTTTCGACGCTATCAGCGTGCACAACCGCGTCTGAGGCGGGGGGCCAAGTCGTGGTATACCAATGTGCTGCAGATTGCGCCCCCCCCAGCACCACTGTGTTTTTTCTGGAGCAGGCTATCAATGGAAAATTCCATGGCTACGGCCCATATGGATTTGAGTCGGACTGCGAGGCAGCTAGTGAGTCTGGCGCTGCCGCAGTGAGTGCGAACTCGGGCGACCAAGTAGACCCGTTTTGCACCTCTGTCACCGCGAAGCATGGTTGCTAGGTCCGTTACGCGGCGCCGTTAGAGAGGGTCAGCAATTCCGGTACATCACCGCGACATCAGCGCATAGCGGGATCGCCCCAGCTAATGCTGCGGCGATCCCGATGAAAGCGAAGCAATGGATCGTGATCTGAGGAGAGGTATTGCCGCGGCGTCTGCTTCGCGATCGCGCGATTGAACATCCGGCAGACAACAGAACGGTCGAGACTCGCCGCGGCGACGCCAAAACCGATGATGCGGGTGAAGACGTCCATCACGACCATGATCCAGTAGCTTTAGAGCAGAATCGATTCGCTCCGAAAGAAGGCGACGCTCCACAAGTTGCCCTTCGCGTGCCCGATGACGGTGAGCCATCACCGCCCTGGTACCTCGTCCCGCCGCAAATGATTGTGGCCGGCGCCAGCCGCCCAAGCGCTGACAAACGGCCAAAAGACCATAGATTCGGTCAAATTGAGCCCGCCTGCCGCTTGCTTCGCTTCGTAATACCGTTTAGTAACAAAATATGAACAATTAGACGAATCTTCGCTTCAGACCTTGCTTCGTTCCGTAATAACCTTTAGTAACAAAATATGTCAATCGGACGAGTCCCGCTTCGGGTCGTGGCGGTGGTGTGCGTGCTGGTGGGCGGCATGGCCCTGGCTGGATCGTCTTACGCTGCGGGGCCGTCAAAAATTCACGGGAACCATCCCGCGGATATCGTCAATCTGGCAGCGATGCGGGCCGACGGCAGCGCCCCGCTCGAACTCACAATAGTTTTGGGCCTGCACAACCAGGCTGCGCTCGAGGAGTTGTTGGCCGCCCAGCAGGATCCCAACTCGCCCCAGTACCATCACTGGCTGAGCGCTACGGAATTCAACCAGCGCTTCGGCCCGACCGCGGCGCAAATCGCGGCAGTAAAGAAGTGGCTCGCGGATGCGGGCTTTGCGATCGTCAAAGTCGATGGCCGCTCGCGAACGATCGCGGTCAAGGGCAACGTCGCGACCGCCGAGGCGGCCTTTGCCACCGAGATTGTCACCGATGGAGCGAATTTCGGGAACACATCCGATCCGTCGGTACCGGCCGAACTGGACGGCCTGATTGCGAACATCCGGGGACTGGACAACATGCACGCGCTCGCGCCCGCGGGACTTCATCGGACGCCCCCGATCAGTCCCTCGACCGCTCATTCGCCGACCGAGCTGGTGCTCGCGTTTGCTGATACGGCCGATCCGAGCCCGTCCAACGAAAACGAGAGTGCGCCGCTCGATCCGGGCGCCAAGTCTGGTTCATCGAGCGCCTTTGGTCCTTTTGACATCGAGACGTTCTACAACGAAGCTCCGCTGATAGCTGGGGGCAACAGCGGCACCGCGTCGCCCGATTGCGTGGCGCTGGCCGAGGACTCGGATTATCTCGATGCGGCGCCGGTGCTGTTCGATTCGAACTTTGGTTTCCCCGCGATGAACCTCACGCGCGTTCTGCCCACCGGCACCTCGCCCGGCACCACCGGCGACGAGACCGAGACGAACCTGGATATCGACTACTCGCACGCAACAGCGCCGGCGACGCCGATTCACGTTTACGTCAACTCGGACCTCTACACCTCGATCTCGTCGGCGATCACCGACAATATCTGCGGCGCGGTTAGCATCAGTTTTATCTTCTGCAACTCGACGAATTCATTTTTCACCGGACTGGATACGTTGTTTTCGCAAGCAGCGGCGCAGGGCCAATCGGTGTTCATAAGCTCGGGCGATTGGGGCGCGGCCGGGCTGCAATACAATCCGGTCGACAATGGCTGCATAACCGGCACCAGCCTGAATCCGAGCGAGATGGCGGCCAGTCCGCACGTCACCGCCGTCGGCGGAACGCAGTTCTCGCCTCAATTCAATAGCTCCGGTAACGACACCAGCGTGATCGGGGTTGCGCCCGGCGGAATCGAAACGGCGTGGGACTCGAGCGGCGGCGGCGTCAGTAACATATTTTCGAAGCCGTCGTGGCAGACCGGCACCTTCAACGACGGTATGCGCGACATTCCCGATATCTCGATGATCGCGTCGTCGCCCGGCGTCTTCATCGGCGCCGACTCGTCGGGCAAGGCAATTATCCAGTGCTGCTGGGGCGGCACCAGCCTGTCGGCTCCGTTATGGGCGGGCTTTACCCGGGTGATCGCCGAAAAAGCCGGCACCGCGCGTGTCGGTCTCATCAATCCGACCACTTACGCGCTGGCCAAGGCGGGCGCGGCCGGCAACGGGCTGATCGATGTAACCAGCGGCAACAACACCTTCAATGGCGTGACGGGATATCCCGCCGGCGCGGGCTTCGACCTGGTGACAGGATGGGGCAGCCCCGACATGACCAAGTTCGCCACCGCTTACACCGGCGCGCCAAATCCCAGCCCGACATTGACACCGACCCCGACATCCACTTCCACGAGCACGGCGACCGCCACTGCGACCGCGACATCAACCGCGACGCGCACGGCGACCGCAACTGCGACTCAGACGGCGACTGCCACATCGACTGCGACGCCGACCACAACCGCGACCGCCACATCAACCGCGACCGCCACATCAACCGCAACGCCGACCGCAACTGCGACCGCCAGCGCGACGAAGACTGCGACGGCAACGGCGACCTCGACATCAACCACAACGCCGACTGCCACAGCAACGACCACTGCCACGGCGACGATAACCTCGACGCAAACGGCGACCGCCACATCAACCGCAACGCCGACCGCGACTGCGACCGCCAGCGCGACAAAGACGGCGTCGCCGACTAACAGTGCAACGTTAACTGCCACGGCGACGGCGACCGCCACGGCAACTCAGACGGCAACGGCGACCGCGACCTCAACCGCAACGCCGACCACAACCGCGACCGCCGCCAGCGCGACGAAGACTGCGACGGCGACCTCGACATCGACATCGACCGCGACGCCAACTGCGACATCAACTGCGACGCCGACCACAACTGCGACTAAGGCCGCCACCGCTACATCAACCGCGACGCCGACTGCCACAGCAACGACAACTGCCACGGCGACGATAACCTCGACGCAAACGGCGACGGCCACATCAACCACAACGCCGACCATGACCGCGACCGCCAGCGCGACAAAGACCGCGACCTCGACATCGACATCGAGCGCGACGCCAACTACCACGGCGACGATAATCTCGACGCAGACCGCGACGGCCACGTCAACCACAACGCCGACCATAACCGCGACCGCCAGCGCGACAAAGACGGCGACGGCGACCGCCACGGCGACTCAGACGGCAACTGCGACCGCTACATCAACTGCATCGCCGACCACAACTGTGACGGCCACCCCAACGTTGACTGCCACGTCGACGAACACCTCGACGCGGACAGCGACGGCCACAGCAACTTCGACGCCGACAATAACCGCGACCGCCACCGCGACTCAGACTTCGACGGCGACCACGACATCGACTGCAACGCCGACCACAACCGCGACCGCCTCTGCGACTCAGACGGCAACGGCGACTGCTACAGCGACCGCAACCACGACGGCCACCACGACGATGACTGCTACGCCGGCCGCGACCCCGACTACTTCGATGTCGGCTGCTTCTTCGCTCGCGTTCGGCGATGTGGCCGTAGGTGCGACGTCCGCCAAGACCGTGACGGTGTCCAACAAGGGTAGGACCCATCCGCTGATCATCTCGAGCGCGACGACGTCAGATCGTGAATATGCGCTAAGCGGGATGGGAACCTGCGGCGCGATTCCCGTAAAGGTCGCCCCTCGTAAGTCCTGCTCGCTTGGCGTTGCATTCACGCCCGCTTCGCTTGGGGTGCATAGCGCGACGCTTGCGATCAGCGACAACTCCATGACCAGCCCACAGAAAGTCGCGCTCTCCGGCACCGGCATCGGCGGCTTGAGTACTTCGAGCACCACTTCGGTGTTCGGCAGTGTGAAGTTCGGCTCTAGCGCGGCGAACAATGTCACTGTTACCAACAATCAGTCGCGGCCGGTGACGTTGAGCGAGAGTTTCAGCGAGACCAACGCCGCCGACTTCTCGATTACCGGCAGCACCTGCCCCGTCGCGCCGGCCATGCTTGCGGCCCAGGCCTCGTGCACCCTGGCCGTCACCTTCAAGCCGGGTGCGCTGGGAACGGAATCGGCGACGCTGTCAGTGTCCGACAGTCCCGATTCGCTCGGGCCCTACGATGTAGCCCTGGCCACCGGCGCGACCATCCCGGTCTCCGTCGCGCCGACGTCGCTGCTCTACGGCACCGTCCCGCGCACGTCGTCGAAGACGCTCACCGCCACCGTCACCAACATGTCGCCAATGACCCTGTCGATTGACAGCGCCGTCACCGGCCTCAATGCTGGCGTCTTCAAGATCACTGGCGGCACCTGCGGCTCGACGCTTGCGGGCAACTCGTCATGCACCGTCGCGGTAACCTTCCAGCCGGCCAAGTCCGTCACCGAGACCGCGACGCTGGCCGGCACCGTCGGCTCCGACCCGACCAGTCCGCACAAAGTAACCCTCAAGGGCAAGGGCTCCTGAGTGGGAGCGGGACCTCGATGCCTGAAGTTGTGAAGTCAGTAGTAAGACGGTGATCGCATCCAGAATCGAGGGGAACAGTTCGGTACATCTACATGAAGATCAGCCGATCGAAGTTTCTCGGCCACACCCGCAACTGGGACTTGCCGCCCGGGACGATCATCTGCTGACGTAGGATGATATTTTCCGCCTCGAGTCTCCCCCGCGATTTGAGTTTGGATCGTACGACGAGCAGGAACTTGATCAGAAAATCGACCATCGGGCGTTCGAGTATCACGGTTCGACTGGCCCGTCACCTGGATCAGGTTTTCGATACCGACAGCCACCGACACTGGCGAGTGGTTCCGAAGGGTGCACCGACGGGGACGGATTGCTCCGGAAATGAGCGAACGTGCTACGGGCGCGCTTGTCCCGCCGAAGGGCCAGGAGCTAACGTCTTATAACCCTGTCGCAGCCGGAGAAACCAACACACCGATGAGTCAATTCGACAGTATCTCCTCCACTCGGGAACCTGACCTGTCGACCGCGATGAAGGTCGTCTATCAGTGGAACTACGGTTCCGAGGTCGAGGAGCTGCGCAGTTTGTACGACTTGTGAATGCGGTGCCGCATACCGACGCCAAGTTTTACGCCGCGACTCAGACCATGTATGAGGCGCGACACGTCGAGGTATTCGCGCGCTATATCCAGAAGCTCGATATGGTTCGGCCGATCGCGCCTAACCTTAAAGGTCTGCTCGACAGCACGCCGGGTCGCGGGCCGCTTTCACGAGGCGCTAGAGGAAAATCTCGGCAGCCAGGTCGTAGGCAACAGCGTCAAAGAGTTCATGCAATGGATTCCCGACCTGCCCGAGGACACCGCGGCCTGGGTATTGGGCGAGATCGAATAGCACGGCGGTAGTTGGCGCCACAGACGCGCATGAACAAACTCCGGCTCCGGCTCTATCAGTTGATGCGGCTGACCTGGAATGCCGCATACGATCTGCGATTTGGAGAAATCCTGCGCGGAGATATCCCTACCCGATTCCCCGAACTTGGCGCAGAGAAGACCGCCAACATTTCCTACCTGGCCATGTCGCTGATTTTCAAAAATGAAGCGATCGCCGCGGACGACGTACTGGTGGTGGTGGGCTGCGGCAAGGGCCGAGCGATCAATTGGTGGCTGGGCAAGGGACTGTCCAATCGGATCGTAGGTCTGGAACTGGACCCGGAGATTGCGGCTCATACGCGCGTGCGGCTGCGAAGTTATCGCAACGTGACTATCATCGCCGGCGATGGAATCGAAAATCTTCCGGCGGACGGCACCTTGTTTTTTCTGTTTAATCCATTCGCGAAGTCGGTCGTGAACCGCTTCAAGGAACGGGTCCTCCAGTCAGCCCGCAAGGACAAGATCCGGATTTTGTATCACAACTGCGTTCACGTCGACGTTTTCGAAAACGATGCGCGTTTTTCGGTCGAGCACCGAAATCTGATTTCGGATAGGTGGTCCGCGCCGCGCCGCGAGATCATGGACCGGCTGCTCGACGATCTCGCCGTGATTCGGCTGAAGGACGCCTGATGGCGAGTCTCAGCCGCAGGCTGCTCATTTGATTGGCGCAATTTTCAACAATCTGACGATCTACTGGTTGCGTCTCAGCCATGGCTGGCGACGAATCAATTGGAACCTTCGGGCAAAGTTGCCGCCAATAGCCGGGTTTACTGCAAGTTCGTCGCGAAACCTGAGCTCCTTGTCGGAGAGCCCCGGGCATGCTCTAGCAGTTCATTGAGGGCGTGTACTTTGGACATCAAATTTGCCTGGTTTCGCGTCCGAGACACGCAACGACCTGAAAGTCTCGCTTTTTGAAAGCTGATTCAAAACCTTCCATAACCCCGGGCGGCTTGCAAACGCCATGCGATTTCTAGGCTGGTGTAGACGCGTCAAGCGGCGCTGGAGGCATTGGTTGCGTGCGGCACAGTCAAGCGTTTGACATGGCACGGTTGCAACAGGTAGGGTTCTGTCGGGTGGGGGAAAACCCCATGAACGGAGCTGGGTTCTCTGCAAGCTGGTTCCGATGAGAGGAGCTTTCTGGTGAAAGAAAATCGCTCGGCCGACGCGAAGAAGAAACAGAAGTTGACGAAGTACGTTCCGCCCACATTGGTGGACTACGGCAACGTCACAAAGATCACTGCCACCCCGAAATCTATCAGCGGTCCCGACGCCCCCGGGTCCAAGAAGAAGGGTTGAAAAGTCACGGGCCCATTCGTTTTGTAGACCCTCCACCGCAGGAACCTCCGCGTCGAACACAATCGCAGGCTGGTGGATCCGCCGTGCCCTTTCGACCCGATCGAATCAGCGGGCCGAAGTACCGTTATCGGCTATGCGGGTTCTCCCTGATCAGCGACACGCTGATTCCGGAACTTGGCGAGCCTTCCGGCGTTGCATGTGACTCCGATCATTTTATCGCTATCGAACTTGGCGATGTCAGCGGCGACGTTCCGGAGCCATCGCAATGGTTTCTGCGGCAGAGCCTGCCTGATGGTCTGCCATGGACAGCGCGGGCGCGGACGCGCGATGGATATTTTCTCCGCTTCCACGAATTCGCGGATTTCACGATCGATCGCGGCGGACGCCACATCAAGTGCGTCGCGCGCCGACAGCCCGCGTCGGATCTGATAATTCGGGCGCTCCTGCTCGATCACGTTATTCCCCCGGTAGTCGCCTTGCGGGGCCGCTACGTGCAGCATGCCGCCGCCGTTCGTACCGACGCCACCGGTGTTTGCGTGTTCGCAGGAGATTCCGGGGCAGGCAAATCGACCATTGCCGCCCAGCTCGCGGCCGGGGGCGGCGACTTCCTTACCGACGACTGTCTGGTGATCGATGAACAAGGCGGTGCCGTCGTGGCGTGGTCGTCGCATCCGAGCATCAAGCTTCGAGACGACGGGATACAGTTCCTGAAGCCGGGAGGCGATAGTGAGCCGGTCGCGGAATATACCGCCAAGCGGCGCGTGCCGGCGTCGAGTTTCGGCACCGCGTTTCCGCTCGAGCCTCTTCCGGTGGCGCGGATTTATTTTCTGACGCGAGGCGATGACGACGCTGCTGCCACCAGCGGGCCGCTGATTGAGCGTTTGCCCCTGCACGCGGCGTTCATGAAGCTGGTCAAGCACAGCATCCGGCTGGACAGCACGGATCGCGCTATGCTCGAACGTGAGTTTCATTTCACTCGACGTATCGTGGATTCAGTGCCTGCCGCGCTGCTCTCGCTGCCGAACGACCTTTCCAAGCTGCGCCTGGTCCGCGACGCCATAGCCGCCGACCTGGCCTTGAACTGAGTGTTTGCCGGGAATGATTCGGGCCGTCATTTCCGAGAAATCGACACCTCCATAAAGCCTGTTTGACCGTCAAAAACAGTAACCATACATTGATTTCGAATGACCGCCTTGGCAGATACTTTCGCGCATCAGAAGTATGCGGTATGGCGGTCGCTGCTGACCGATCCGCGTCTATCACTTTTATACAAGTACGTACGGAAGTTGGCCGACTACGGCGCGATGCTGGGTGGAGATTCCCAGGTACCCAACGCCTTGGCGGGCAAAAACGATTTCGTCATAGACGAGCTGCTAGGCGACTTGCTGCCTGAAGTCGAGTCGGCTACAGACTTGAAGCTGTTTCCGACCTTCTCGTATTTTCGCATGTACAGCAAAGACGACGCTGTTCAAAAGCACACAGATCGGCCTGCATGTGAAATCAGCATAACCCTGTGCTTGGGTTATCAAGCGCGACGCCCCTGGCCGATCTGGATCAATGGACCGGCAGGATCTTCGGCGATCGAGTTGGAGCCCGGGGATGGCTTGCTCTATCGCGGGTGCGAGTGCGCCCACTGGCGCGAACCCTTCGCCGGTGAACATGCCGCGCAGGTGACACTGCACTACGTGGATCAGAACGGCCCTAGTGCGGATTGGAAAATGGATAGGCAGCCAAGCCTCGGTACTATACGCCGGTACGTCGGCTGAGATTGTAGGCAAACACCACTTCACTGTGTAGCGGGAGTGCAGTCGTTTCGAACTCTCCGCAATGGCCTCGGGTGAGATGCGCGCGTCTGAGTTCACCGACTTTTTGAACTGTGCGCTTTCGCTTCACGCCCGCAATTCGGCGCAAGGTTCCCGCCAGATCCCGCTTCATCCCGCCCTTTGTGCAGGTGCCTGACTTCTTGTGCAGGAAGGGGTTAAACGTGCAAAGCCTCCGGTGGTTCAAGTCCTTAGAGCCATGAGCTCTTTCGCAAGCTCGGCGTAGCGCCGCATTCTCAGCTCGTACCTCATGTACTGGCGAATGGCGCGCCCGATGGAATTCAGTCTGAGCGACAAGTCCGGGAGCGGACCCGCAGGCTCATAGAGCGGCACTTCGTTCCTGATGGGCGCTTCGTGCGCCGCGATGAATTCGAATACCAGGCTGACCCGCGGATTTCCCGGGCCTTGCGCCGTCGAACCCCAATGGAGAAGCCGGAACTGCCAACCGAGAATCGACCCAGCGGGCGCCGGAATGGCCCGACCGCGCTGGAGCAGTTCGCGCATCTGCAGATTGCTGGCCTTGCGCAATTCGCGCCGCTGTCCGATCGCCGAGGTATTCAAGTCCTTCGGCACCAGGTAAATGCAGCCATTGTCGATGGTGGCGTCGGTAAGCGGAATCCAAATCGACATCCGGTTCGGCAGATTGCCGTCGATGTGCGGCGGCCATCCGCTGGCGCCGCGCACCGGCTGCACGTAGTGGCACCAGCCGTGCGGAATATACCTGCAACCTGGGCCTAGAGCCGCGGTGAGAATCTGCGTGATCGGCGCAATCCGCCAAAGCGTCCAGAGCTGGTCGTATACATACGCGAACGCCGGCGGCCACCCAGCTCTGCGCATGCTCTCGGTACATTCCAGGAGCGAGGCCGTAAGGCTATCCACGATCGGCGTGTCCGTTCGGAAGTAGCCCCATTCATCCAGGCTGCTGCCATAGCGAGCGACCGTCGACGCGTCGAAGACGGGAAGGTCGGGAACCGGCGGAGAGTTTTCCAGAACGGAAAATGGAGGGTACAGAGCCCGCCAATACGAAGGGTTCGAGGCTTGCGCGAGTCGAGTACGAATTTCGTCTTTAGAGAGTGATAATCCGGACAGCAGTTGCTGCGCCTTTTTTTGTGCCGGCTGCCGAACTCTGCCTTGCATCCTGAATCCTTGATGCCGAGCTTAGACTCGCCGGGGCGACAATACCAACATCGCAAATTGCGGTAGCGGAGACGGAGTCAAAGTGACAGCGGTCCGCGCGGGCCGTTGTATCCGCAGTGTCGCATAATTTAAACTCTGACATGAAGGTGCAATTTTGTCGCTTATCCTTGACGAGCATCGCCAGTACCTCATCGACCGTCCACGAGTCTCGGCATTCGAGCGGGCGATGACGGAAGTAGTCCGGCCCGGCGAGGCGTCAGCTTTCGTCTACGAGGTAAGGTCCCGTGCGGTACGTCGGGCTGACCGGCGGTGCGCGCGGGTCTAGCTAAAAGGTGGCACGCGTGAAGATCGAGATTTCTGAAGAGGTGGTCTGGCGCGAATTTGGCGGCGAGGTTCTGATGCTCGATCTCGCCAGCCAACATTATTTTGGCCTTACCGGTGCCGGCAGTGAAATGTGGCGACTGATCGCGGAGTACGGTTTATCCGACCGCGTAATCGATTCTTTGCTCGCCAAATATGACGTGGAGCCGGCGAGTCTCAGGGCCGATTTCGAAAAGCTGGTGGACGAACTGGCTGCGAAGGGGATGTTGCGGGTTACGCGTGGCGAATGACTTTTCTGTTACCTGCACTCTTTCCAGAGCGCCGCGTTGAGCGGAATCGGCGCGATATTCAACCGCGACGGGCGACCGGTTGAAATCCGTACGATCACCGCGATGCTCGACGCGGTCAACCATCGAGGGCCGGACGGCGGAGGAATGTGGGCCGAGGGCGCGGTCGCGCTCGGCCAGCGCATGTTGCACGCGACGCCCGAAGCGATCGACGAGCAACAGCCGTGGTCGGACGAAGCGGCGCGTTACCGCCTCGTCTTCGACGGCCGAATCGACAACGGCACCGACTTGCGGCCGCAACTGGTTGACGCGGGACTCGAACTCCGCAACAACACCGACGCGGAACTCGTGCTGCGCAGCTACCAGTGCTGGGGCGAAGAGTTTGCCGTCAAGCTGATCGGCGACTTCGCGATCGTCATCTGGGATTCGCAGACCAGAACGCTCATCTGCGCGCGCGATCCGACCGGGATGAAGCCGTTCTACTACTATGCGGATCGCAAAAAATTCGTCTGCGGCTCCGAGCTGCATCAACTCTTCCACTGCGACGTCCCATGCGAGCCGAATGAAGAGGTGGTCGGCGAATACCTCGCCAACCGGACCGACAGCGCCGAACCGACTCTCTATCGTTCCATCCACCAGCTCCTTGCCGCGCATCTGCTGATCGTTGGCCGCGACCGGCTCGTCACCCGACGCTACTACGACCTCGATCCCGCCCGCGAGATCCGTCATCGAAATGACGACGAGTATGCGAACCACTTCCTCTCGATCTTCACGGAAGCCGTCCGCTGCAGATTGCGCGCCGCGGGGATGGTCGCATCGGACTTGAGTGGCGGCCTCGATTCGTCGTCGATCGTATCCGTCGCGCGAATTCTTCAAGAGCAGGGAGCGGCCGGATGCGATCGATTTGAGTCGTTCTCGCAAGTGTTCCCGGGACTCTTGTGCGACGAGAGCGAATATATAAAGGCGGTGGGAGCGAAGTGCGCTGTCGCGCTCAATCTTGAGCTGTCGACGCCCTCCAGCGAGGTGGATCTCGCCGCCCAGGTCCGGCAGTTCAGGGATTTTCCGAATTATCCGAATCTGACCTCTGGCTTCGGGTTCCGCCGGCTCGGAAGGCGCAAGGGTGCCCGCGTGACTCTGACCGGCGAAGGCGGCGATGAATGGTTCGGGGGTTGCATCGACGACAACGCCGACCTGCTCCGCTCCTTGCGGATAGCTGCCCTGGTTCGGCAGGTACGGATCGATGCCGATCAATCGGAAACCAGGTCGATGACACACTCTGGTCGGCTGCGGTTATTTCTCAGGACTGCGGCGATACCGCTGTTGCCGCCGGCCGTTCGCGAATTCGCTCGGTGGAGATTGCGCCCTGGTCGTCTGCCATACCCGGATTGGGTCACGCCCGACTTTGTGCGCCGTACCGATCTCTACGAGCGGCTGATCGCGGAGCAACGAGGGTCCCCAGTGCGGGGAATCGCGCACCGCGAGATTTACGAACTGTTTCGTCACGCAGAGCTCCCTGTAACTGCCGTGATGGTGGAGCAGGCTATCGCAAGGATCGGCCAGGATACGCGGCGGCCGTTTAACGATCGGCGGCTTATCGAATTCGCGTTTGCATTGCCGAACGATCAATTGCGCCGCGGCGGGTACGAACGATATATCGTTCGCAACGCGATGACAGGGATCTTGCCGGAAGCCGTGCGTATGCGAGTCACCAAGGCGGGCTTCAATGCTCCTGTCCTCGAATCCGTCAAGCACAACGCGGCGCTGATCTCGTTAGATAAGCTGGAAATCGCCCAACGCGGATGGGTCGACGCGGCGAAACTGAAGTCCGGATTCCAAGTTCTGATGGGCTCATATCGGAACGGCGAGGGTGATTACGGATTCCCGGTCTGGATGGCGCTCGCGACCGAGATTTGGCATCGCGTCATGTTCGGTTCCGGCAAGCTCGAGCGGTGAGCCGGCTGCGTTCACTTGGTCTTCGAATCCCGCTCGCCGAAGACGCCGTTGACGAACGCCAGCACCACGCGAGCATCAGTCGCCGCACCTAGTGCGCCCGCGAGCGCCGCCATCTCCAGCAAATCGCTTTCCGCATCCGCGTTTTGCGCCCCCTCATGTTTTTGCCGTGCGGATATTGCCGCGATCTTTTCCTCGATCGCTCGCATGTGGATCGCAATCTTGGCGGGAATCATTGCGGGCATCTCGAGTTTGTGTTCACGACAATAGTTGGCAACCACGGCGTCAACGTCGATGAGCGAGGGGATCTCGCCGGCTCGTAGTCCGCCGGACTTGCTTCGCTCCTCGATGATGGAGCGTATTGTCGCGAACCGATCAGGCTTGCGTTTCACGGCTTCGCCCAGCACCGCTGCAATTCGCAGCGCGATATCGAAGTAACGATCATTGGCGGCATCAAAGTCATCGACGTCATGCCTTTTGAGGAAATCGGCAACCGTCCCGTCCTTACCGTAAATGCCTGTCGATGTCGCGAACGGGAGAAACTGCGAAAACCTGTCTCGGTCGCGGCCGCGCAACCGCTTCAGCGGATATGTTCGGCAAAGCTGCGGCCGGTCGTCATACACGGTGCATCCGTCGGCGCCGAGCAAAACGCATGAAGTGTCCTCGCGATTGCGCAGCACGATTCCGCCTTCGGTCAGAAAGCGCGCGATGAATTCCGCGGTAGTCAGGTGCTGATTGCGCGCGAGCCGCGCGATCTCGTACGGATCCAGCGAGATATGCGCGTCGTGACAGCAGCTCATGCACTTATTGCATGTGTAGGCGAAAGGGCTGTCTCGGCCAAGTCGGGGCGAATCGCCCATTTAGAGCTACCTCCGGTCGGCGGCGGCCACCGCAACAATTATAGCGCAGTGCTGGAGAGCCGGCAGCTTGCTCCTACAGTAGCTCGGCTTCGCGCGCTTGAGGCGACGAGGCGCCCGAATTGCTACGAACGCCTCGCCGCCTGATTCGTCCCGGACTCCTGCTCAATAATCGTCGCGCGGCGGCCCGTACGGCGGTCGTCTGAGGATCTAAGCATCGGAGGGTTTTCGATCTCGATCAGTGGTCGGGCGCTTGTGGTTCAGATCGCCGCCCGTCTCACTTGCGCGCATCAATTCGATTGCGATTCTCGCACCCCACTCAAATTCTGGTACGAACGGAATTTTTAGTAGGGACAGGAGATCCTCGTAGTTCACCCGTGACAGTGGTGGGTTCAGCGCCCTTACGTTTCGGTTGGGTCGCCATCCATCGAGGGCCGCCACCGAGCAACCCGTAGCTGTTCGCGAAACGAAGCAGGTACCAACCCGGGACGAATTTCGTCTTCGGGTACAGATGCTGGAAGCATCGCAACATGAACGAATAAGCGCGACGGTCACGAAGAGGCACCTCGCCATGATCCAAACATTCCGCCTGTCGCAGTGTTTGGCAAGAGTTAACGGACTGAGAGGGTTCCCGCTCGATGAAGTCTCGTCGAAGTTCGCCGGCTTGTACTGCCGTGCTCGGCGATGAACGTTCGATCCGTCCGATGCCGCCGTGCAACAGATTAACGCGACTGCGACTGTGACGACTAGCGTGGTGACTGCCGGTTTCATGATGATTAGATCGCGCACCGCGCGATTTCCTGCATATCAAACCGGCAGAGTCTGAAGAGCGATGTTCTGGCGAACGCTCTTTTCGCAGACGATGCCTAAAGGGCACCGGCTCGGTTCTCGACAGAGAGAATCGAGCATAAATCAGCTGCTGACGGACGAATCTGAGATTCTCCGGTGCCCTTAAATCGAACAAACTTCGCGAACGTGCGGCAGTATTTTCGATTCTTCTGCGGAGAACGCGAAAATCGTGGACTGGCTGGCGGAGAGGGGGGGATTCGAACCCCCGAGACCCTTTCGAGTCTACACGCGTTCCAGGCGTGCGCCTTAAACCGGGCTCGGCCACCTCTCCGCGCGCGAACGCGATTATGCATCACCTAAACGCGCGGGGCCACAGACGCACTTGATTGCGCCGCATTGGGTTGATTAAAGAAGTCAGGAGCCAGTCGCACAGACGGCTCACTACTGGAGAACGTCTCGATGCTGCATACACCGATTTGCGATTACTTTGGAATCAAGTATCCGATTCTGCTCGCCGGGATGGGTGGCGTCTCGATGCACAAGCTCGTCGCCGCGGTCTCCAACGCCGGCGGACTTGGCGTGATTGGCGCCGCGTCGCTTAGCCCCGAGGCTCTGCGCGAGGAAATCCGGATGACTCGCGAGCTGACCGACAAGCCATTCGCCGTCGATTTGCTCGCGCCGATTCCCGACATGATGCGCCCGCACGTGCCCGTGATGATCGAGGAAAAAATCAAGGTGTTCGTCGCCGGCCTCTCGGTGCCCCAGGAATTCGTCAAGGTGATGCACGACAACGGAATGAAAATCGTCGTGATGTGCGGCAAGGTGCATCACGGCGTCAAGTCGGAGGAGGCCGGCGCCGACGTGGTCGTCGCGCAAGGCACCGAGGCGGGCGGGCATACCGGCGAGATCGGGATGCTCTCGCTAGTACCGCAGATGATCGACGCGGTGAAGCTGCCAGTGCTGGCCGCGGGCGGAATCGCCGACGGTCGGCAGATCGCGGCAGCGCTGACGGTCGGCGCTCAGGGCGTCGTGATCGGCACGCGCTTTATCGCGACGCCCGAGGCGCAGGCGGCGCCCGGCTATCGCGACGCGATCGTAAGGGCGCACGAGGATTCCACTTTGCGCACGCGCGCGTACACCGGCAAGACCTGCCGCGTTATCCGCACCGAGTACGCGCTCGAGTGGGAGAAGGATCCGTCGAAGATTCAGCCGTTCCCGCAGCAGGCGATGACTTCGTCGCGCAACGGCGTCATGAACTACACGGGACGCGGCGGCGCCGACGTCGATCCGAATCGCACCTTCATGCCGACCGGACAGGGCGCGGGACTGATTCACGAGATCAAGCCGGCGGCCGAAGTGTTCGCGGATTTGCTGCGCGAGACGGAGGCGGCTCTCCAAAGAGCCCAGCTCTTGATGACGGGCGATCCAGCAAGGCAGCATTCAGCGGCGCCGACTCGCTAGGTCTCTCCTCTCCCTGCGAGGGAGAGGATCAAGGTGAGGGTCCTTATCCAGCGCGCGTGTTTCTCGCGCGCGATTCAGGATTCTGCCTCTGCGTGCGTGCGTGCGATCACACCCCGCGGGAGATGCTTGGCCAGATCTGCTTATGCATCTGCAATTGCATCCGCGCCGGCAATCGATCCTCGAGTATCCACGACGCGAGCGCGGCCGGCTCCAGTTGTCCGAACACCGGGCTCAGCAACAACGCGCCCGCGCGCGTCGCCAGGCCGCGCGTAACGATCGCGTCCCTGGCCCATTCGTAGTCCGCGCGATCCGCGACGACGAACTTGATCTCGTCGCGCATCGTCAGATGGTCGAGGTTGCTCCAGAGATTTCGTTCGCATTCGCCGCTGCCCGGACACTTGAGGTCCATGATCTTGATGACGCGCGGGTCGAGCTTGCTTACGTCCGCAGCACCCGACGTCTCGATCATCACGGTGTGGCCTGATTCGAGCATCTCGCGAGTCAGCGGATACACGCCTTCCTGCAGCAGCGGCTCGCCGCCGGTCACTTCGAGCAGGTCGCATCGGTAGCCGCGAATTATTTCGGCGACTTCCGCAATCGGCATCCGCCGGCCTTCATAGAATGCGTACTCGGTGTCGCACCATTTGCATCGCAGGTTGCATCCGGTGAGCCGCACGAACACGCATGGACGGCCCGCGTGCGTGGATTCGCCCTGGATGCTGTAGAAAATTTCGTTGATATGCAGGCGTTCGGAAGTCATTCTTTTCAGGAGAGCGATGCTAACGTTCGTGCGGCGTCGCGCGCTTCTTCTATGACGACGCGGAGCGCCACTTTGTGTTCCGCGGCGATTCGCCGGCAGTCATCGTACTCCGGCGAAATCGTAGCCGGCTCGCGGCCATGCGCGCGCGATATTTTGACGCGGACTTTGCCCCATCGCGTCTCGACTTCGTGAATCTCGCGATACAATTTCAGCCGCCCGACCGCATGAAACCGCAAACCGATCGTCGAGGTCTCGGCAAAGATAATCTCGGCTATCGTGTCGCGTAGCGCAGCTTCGGCAATCACGCCCAGCGTCACCGCTGGACGGCTCTTCTTCATCATCGTAGGCGTTAGCGTCACGTCGCGCGCACCCGCCTCGAACAGCCGACGCATGACGTGGTCGTAAATCTGCGGACTAAGGTCGTCGATATTCGCGGAGATTTCGATCATCTCGTCGTTGTCGAACGCCGCGCGCTCGCGCCCAAGCATCAGCCGCAGCACGTTGGGCCGATCTTCCAGCTCACGCGCACCCGCGCCGTAGCCGATTTTCTCGACTTCGAAGTTGAGCGGGATTTCCGCGGGACGGGCCAGCGCGCGGAGCACAGCGGCGCCGGTCGGCGTAACCATCTCGTGCGCGCCGTCGCCAATTTTCAGCGGGAATCCCGAAAGCAACTCGACCGTCGCCGGCGCCGGCACGGGAATGACGCCGTGCTGCGAGCGCGCGAAGCCGTTGCCCATCGGCAGCGGCGACACGATCACGTCGCCGACGCCGAGATGCTCGAGTCCCCAGGCCGTACCGGCAATATCGATGATCGAATCGACCGCGCCGACTTCGTGAAAATGAACGCGGTCGGGCGTCGTATTGTGAATTTTCGCTTCGGCCTGCGCGAGCACCTCGAAGATCGAAATTGCACGCTTCTTCATCGTCGTCGAGAGCCGAGACGAATCGATCAGCGCGCGAATCTCGCCGAAGTGACGCTGGGGTTGCGGCTCGGTCACCTCGACGTCGAACTTGAGCGCCGAAATGCCGCTTAGCGTTTTGCGCCGCGTCGAGAGCCGATAGCCCGCCAGCGGCATCGACTTGATCGCGCGCTCGAATTCGCCGAAATCAGCACCGCAATCAAGGATTGCGCCGACGATCATGTCGCCGCTGAGGCCGGAGAACGCATCGAGGTAGACGGTTTTCATCGCGCAATCTTTACATGGTAGCAGGGCGTCTATAGAATCAAAAACTCGGCTCGTGACGGATTGTTCAACCGTGAGGCAAAGAGACCTCAAGCTCTTCCGAAAATTGCTCGAAGGCCGCAAACGCGACATTCTCCAGGAATCGGAGCGCGCGGTCGGCACCATGAACAACGAGTCGGAAGAGGCCTACGCCGACCCGACCGATCGCGCCGCGCTCGAATCGGATCGCAATTTCCTGCTGCGGATGCGCGATCGCGAGCGCAAGCTGCTCAGCAAAATCGGCGAGGCAGTCGCGCGAATCGAAGACGGCTCGTACGGGCAATGCGAGGAATGCGGCGGCGACATCGGCATCGAGCGGCTGAAGGCGCGCCCCGTCACCACGCTTTGCATCGCATGCAAATCCGCACAGGAAGCGCGCGAGGCGAAGATCTGAGCACTCCTCCCCCCCAACCACCGGAAAATCGCGCTGCTATGAAAGTTAGAAAAGCGGTCATTCTCGCGGCCGGGATGGGCACGCGGATGCTCCCGTCGTCGAAAGTGATTCCCAAGGAAATTTTGCCGGTCGTGGACACGCCGGCTATCCAGGTGGTCGTGGAAGAGGCGGTCGCGTCGGGCGTCACTGAGATAATTCTCGTCGTCAGCCCCGGCAAGACCACCGTCGTCGATCACTTCGAGCCGAATGCGGAGCTCGAGCGTCATCTTGAAGAGCGCGGCAAACGCGAGATCCTCGAGCTCGTCCGGCGCAGCAACAATCCCGCGCGGATTACGATCGCCGAACAGCCGCAGCCGCTCGGCCTCGGCCACGCGGTGCTGCAAGCGCGCGCAGCGGCCGGCGATGAGCCGTTCGCCGTGATGCTCCCCGACGACATCTTCGATTGCCCGCGGCCGTGCCTGCGCCAGCTCCTCGACGTAGCCGAGACGCGCGACGCGCCGGTGGTCGCGCTGCTCAAGGTCGCGCGCAGCGAGATCTCGAAGTACGGCATCGTCGATGCGAAAGCCGTGGGCGACCGCACTTACGAACTTCGCGGGATGGTCGAGAAGCCGGCGCCTGAAAAAGCGCCCAGCGAATTCGCAATCATGGGACGCTACGTGCTGACGCCCGACATTTTCGAATTGCTCGCCGCGGGCAAGCCGGGCGCTGGCGGCGAGATTCAGTTGACCGACGCGCTGATGGCGCTGACCGCGCGCCGCAAGATTTACGGCTACGAGTTCGAGGGCGTCCGCTATGATTTGGGCGATCGCGTGGGGTTCATCTCGGCGCAAATCGGCTTCGGCTTGAAACGCGCCGACCTGGCCGACAGGTTGCGAGCCTACCTGAAGTCGGTTATCTCAGAATAATGCCGGTGGGGCAGTAGCTCAGTTGGGAGAGCACTACGTTCGCAACGTAGGGGTCGAGGGTTCAACTCCCTTCTGCTCCACCATTCAGTCTCTCGATTCTCAGACACCTCGGAGAATTGCTCGAAAAGCCCGCGTGTGCGCGCGATTTGCAATCGCGCGCGGACCCAGAGAGCGCGTTGGTCGGCGTAAATCGGCAGAATCGGGCGAAAACCTATCCGGGCGCGATTTTGCTAGGTCGATGGATAGTCGCCAGAAGTTCGCCGGAATCTCCTTCATTTATAAGAGCGTTTGCCGTACAGGACGCTGCGAGTAATAATCCACTTCGCAACCCAAGTGGAATCCAGGACCGGATCATGGTTACGATTGACAGATCCGTTCGGGTAGAATCCTACATCGTAGTATGGACTATAGATCCACCATTCCAGCATCCGGATGGACGAGCTGACGGATCCCTTGTCCAATCCCAAACTCTGGCTGTAGCTAAGAGCGAACGACGCCGTAGGCGCGCTCGCTACCGGAGCCGGTTTGGCTGCGATCACACTCATCGAGTGACGCGCCTCGGTGTGTTGTGGCAACAATGCTTCCGACTTCCGTCCGGGAGTGATGTCGGTCCAAGTTGCGCCGCCGTCCGTTGTAGAGAGCAAGTCGCCATCGCCAACTACAATCCAACCCTGCGTCGCGCTACCGAAGCTCAGTTGATCAACTGAGAAGTAACCCGATTGAAGTGATGCGGGGTCGAGAGTCGCATGCAACCTCGCACCCGGCCCGATAGCACTCACTGTGGGTTTGCGGTTGGTGATTCTGGCTGTAATCCAGGTAGAGTCTGCCACAGCGGACGGCAATCTCTCGCCTGGAGCTGCCTCTTCCAGGTTCGTCAAGATCCGATCCGGCGTCCAACTCCGGCCGCCGTCGTTGGTTGCAAAAAGTACAGCGGCAGATTGGTGGCCTCCCGTATAAGTTACTGCCACAAAGCCGTGCTTGTTGTCCTCGAATACGGGCACATCGGAAGTCGGATAAATCGATGGGTCTATCTCTTTGGGAGCAGGCAGAGCGACTGTCTGCCACGTCTTCGCACCGTCCCATGTAACATGCAGGTCTTCATCATCGCCGCCGCCAGCCATCCAACCTTCCTCCGCAGTGACCGGAAGAATGGGACCCTGCCCGGATGGATCGGTCGGTGAATCCCGCCAAGTTCGACCGCCATCCGATGTCAAAAATAGCGTGCCTGCATGAAAGGCCGAAGAAGTGTTTAAGTTCAGAACCATCCAACCGTGATGGCTATCTGAAAAAGCAATCCGACCCTCAGGCGAGAGATTCCCGTAGTCTTCGGCCCGCTTGACATGCATCCGCGACCAGGTCGCTCCTGCGTCTGCGCTGTAGACGACGTCGAATTTAGGTCCGGTTTTAGTCCCCTGAGCGAGCAACACCCAAACATGATAAGTGTCGAGAAAGAATACGTCGCATATATGCTCGTCGGAGAAAGTGTTGCTGGGGGGTGTTATGTCCTTCAAGTTGGCGCCATTGTCAGTCGTCCAAAAGAGGTGACGACTTGCGAGTGCCCAGCCGACTCCTGGGGCGATCAGCTTCATCGAAATAACGTGCAAAGGAGGGGGCCACGACACGTGGCGGATCTCTACGGGTGTTCCATCGCCGAGGATTGCTTGAGTAGTTGTTCCGTTGGACGGCGGCAACGGAGATGACGTAATGGAGCCAAGTTTGGGTATTTTCCCGATAAGTCCCGCTAATGGCAGGCGCACAATCTCAGTCGATTGCGCCCGCGCCTTCGGCGACGGCCACATCATTAATGCGGCAAGCAAGAAGACTCGACTGATTCTCATTCCGAAGCTCCCACGTGAAAACTGCTGATTACAGCGGTTGAAAATCTCCTCTCTACGAAATCCGTGAATCCGCGGGGTACTCATCTTTCTTATGCTTATGCCGGCTGCGCCGCTTCTGCCGGTGATGAAACCGCCTGTGGCGCCTATGCTTTGGGTGACGCTCGACAGCGTCGAATCAAGCCAGCACGCTCCAAAACCCGCACTTCGATCCGGAGACCCGAGTTCTTCCTGCCGTCCTTCCGCGGCTTGATGGTATCCATAGCGGTTTCAAGCCGCCCGCACGGCAATTTGACAATAAGCGTGCTTCACGCGATGCGCGCCTTCAGGCACAGGAAACTAGCTACATATCAACTGCCCAGTCCAATGGCTTGACGAGGACCGGGAACCCGTCCAGCTTTTCCGGTAGCGCTTTCTTGACCGTTTCAACGTTCTCCTTCTTATCCACGATGACGGCAATTTCTGGACCAGTGTACCCGTTGTGTTTGTCGAACGTACCTGTCGCGCTCATGCCAAGGACGTGCGGTATCTTCAGGACCTCCGGATGGTTAGCGATGGCCTCGTTCATTTGGGCTTCCTGCTTGGCAATTGTCGCTTGATCTGGGCCCACCGCTTCTTCGGCCTCAGCCAACGTCGTGACCGGTCCAAAGTTGGTAAGATTCACGTCATTTATGACCGTCTGTATTGGAACTAGGTAGGCCGTGAGTGCAGGCCCGCGCTTCACATCCGGTCCCGCCTGGGTTAGCATTCCGATAAGATGAGCGCCATTATGACCATTGCTGACGGCTTGGAACACGCCGGCGGTGGTGGGAAACGGGATGCAGGTGCCGGTTCTCGGCCCGGTACAACACTCCTCGTACAAGCCAAAGCTGGTAACTCCTTTGCCGCCGCAACTTGCGTTGGAGACAGACACAGTAGTGCCTGTTACATAAGCGACCCCTGCGGAATCGACCGCGATGCCAGCGCCCTTGTCTCCGATAGTTTCTATGCCAGGGTAATTGATGCCGCTGCCGCCCAGATAGGTCGAATAGACGAGCGATGCGGCGCCCGCCGCCGACGGATTAAGTTTCGCCACGAAAGAGTTGACGGCGCCCGCCGCGCCCTTGCTCACGGTCTGGAAGGCGCCTGAAGTAATGGGGAAGTCAGCTCCAGCTACTCCCGTCAAATAAGCGTTGCCGGCGGAATCGACCGCGATGCCGCCAGCGCCGGCACCCCCACTCCCGCCCAGATAGGTCGAATAGAGCAACGACGCCGGTCCCGATGCGGACGGATCCAGCTTTGCCATGAAGACGTTAATACCTCCCGGGGCGTTGTTAACCGTCTGGTACGCTCCAGGTGTGGTCGGAAACGGGATGCAGGTGCCGGTTCCGGGCCCGGTGCAGCAATCGAAGGGGACCCCGTCACCGGCGCAACTCGAGTTGGAGATCGCCAGAGTGCTGCCCGTTACACAGGCGTCGCCCGAGGTGTCCGCGGCGATGCCATGCTGCTGGCCTAATGCGTAAATAATAAAGCCACCCTCATATCCACCCAAATAAGTGGAATACAGCAGCGAGGAGCCGGTGGGATTCAGTTTCGTTACGAAGGTGCTCCCGGCGCCATTGTTGACGGTTTGGAACGCACCCGGCGTGGTTGGAAAGTCGGTCGACTGGGTCGTTCCCGTCACGTAAGCATCGCCGGAGGAGTCAACAGCGATGCCCATGCCCTGGTCGTCCGTGCTCCCTCCCAAGTAGGTTGAGTATACTAGCGACGCTTCGCCGGACGACGAAGGATTTAATTTTGCCACGAAGGCGGTGAAGTTGCCGTTCGCAATAGCGTTGCTGGAGGTCTGGAGTGCGCCCGAGGTGGTGGGGAAGTCGGCTGAATTAGCGGTTCCCGTCACATAAGCGTTCCCTTCGGAATCAACCCCGATCCCCGTGCCTATATCCATCCGGCTCCCGCCCAAGTAGGTCGAATATACCAGGCCCGGATCGATGTAGATCGCGCGATGGCGATCATACTTCGCCAACTCGAAGCCGATAGCATCCTTGCCACGCATGACGACGCGCCCCTGGAGCTGCTCGCGCTTGCGATCGCGCTCCTGGTAGATCGCGGGGAGATGCTGGACGAGCTGGCCGCCATCCGGGAGCGTCGCAACTAGATCGCTCTCGCCGTTCAGCAGCAGCTTTTTCGCGCCTTCAAGACGAAAGGTGATCGCCTTCGGATCCGTTCCCGGCGCGACGATAAAGTCGTATTCAAGTTGGCCTTGACCTGTACCGTAGTAAGCTACGTCGATCCCTGGATAAACATCGCGATAGCGGATCCGAGCGTAGGTCGGGATGTTTGTGTGCCATTTTTTCGGATCGTTGCCGATGAAATAGTTGGCCTTGCCCAGCAGTTGCTCGAGGCCTTCGATCTTCGCGTGAGGGTTCGCGCCAACCAACTT
>JBAWCX010000160.1:0-8043 GCA_049590495.1 Binatus sp. (SeqCode) | reverse complement strand
TGCCATGATTAATCCCTTAGTGAGGCGCTCCGTCCTCGTCGTCGCTCCACGGCGGCGGCGCTGCCAACACGTACATTAGATATAGCAAGAGCAACATGCCGATCGGCACCGACAGCACGCGCACGATTCCCTGGTGCAAAAACCACGAAAATACGTCTCCCATCCTCAGCCTCGACCGGTCCTAGAGCGGCCCCGACATGCCGTCGCGGCGTATTCGCCAGAAGTGGACCGCCATGAAGATGCTCGCGATCAACGGAAAAAATATGCAGTGCAAAATGTAGAATCGCAGCAGCGTATGCGGTCCGATTTCCGCGCCGCCGAAAATAAATGCGCGCGCGTCGTAAACCGGATTCACTCCCAAGACTTCATGGAACGGTCCGCCATGCCCAAGCAGCGGCGTGGCGCGCGCCATGTTCGAGCCGACCGTCACCGCCCAGATGGAAAGTTGATCCCACGGCAGGAGGTATCCGGTGAACGACAGCAACAGCGTCAGCACCAGCAGGATCACGCCGACCACCCAGTTGAACTCGCGCGGCGGTTTGTACGATCCCGTCATGAACACGCGGAACATATGCAGCCACACCGCGATCACCATCCCGTGCGCGGCCCATCGATGCATATTGCGCATCAACATCCCGAACGGCATGTCGAACTCGAGGTACTTCATGTCGGCGTATGCGTATTCCGCCGTCGGCCGATAGTAGAACATCAGGTACACGCCAGTGACGACGGTCACGAGGAAAAGCAGAAACGTGATGCCGCCCATGCACCAGGTGAAGCGCAGGCGCACAGTATGCTTCTGCACTTTCGACGGATGCAGATGCAGCCACACGTTGCCGGACACCATCAGGATCCGGTTGCGCGGCGTGTCCTCGTATCCGTGCCTGAATATCGACTGCCAGGCCTGAGAATCGGTTATCTGGCGTTTCGTTTCGTTCCAGTCAAACTTAGCCATCCGCTACCAAGCTCCATGGAGCCACCCGCGGGCGCTCACATCAATCTCAGCAAAATCTGTAAAAAATTCCAACCGTTACGATTTTAATGCTCGCAAGTCCGCTCGAAATCCGGCGTAAGCCTACCTAATTTTGCCCGATCTCTGCAACAAAGAAGACTCATTGAACCGGCATCTCTATACGCTCGAACAGAAGAAAGCGAACGGTCTTCGCAGGCAAGGCAGTTGAACCGCCGGAGCGAGTAAATCGCCCCGGCGGTTTCGTCATCGCAATGACTCGGTTACATGCCGGTGCCCGTCAGGTTCACGTTGTGGGGACTCGTGGGATCTTGCGCAATCCCGACGCTAAGCGTGGCGCCGCGCGTACCGGTCTCGGTCGGGGTGAACGCAACTGCGATGTAGCAATATGATTTCGGCGCAAGAGTCGAACCGCATCCGCCGAGGATCGTGAAGTCGGCCGGGTCGGCGCCGCCAATACCGTCGCTGAGCGAAAGTGTGAAAGGTGACTTGTTGGTCACGGTCACCGTCTTGGTCTGCAGGTCGGTCAGCAGCAGATCGCCATACGCCAGCGAGGTCGGCGCGACCGTCGCGGGGATGGTACTCGGGACGTTGAGCGACACCAGGTGCGGGCTGGCGATATCGGGACTGTCGCTAATCGCGATGCTGGCCGATTCGCTGCCGAGCGCACCCGCCGTAAACTTCACCCCGATTGTGCAGGTGGTGCTCGCCGCGATCGCCATTCCGCAAGTTCCGCCTGCCACCGAGAAGTCGGCGGCGTTGGTGCCGCTGAAGTTCTCGCTCACGCTGACCGAGACGGCTTGGTGATTGGTCACCGAGATGTACCTGGTAATTGGCGTACCGAACGTGACATTGGGCCAGGTGACTGCAGTGACGGTGGTCGTAAAGTCGGCGGTGCCGCTGCCGGAGAGAGCAACATGCTTGGAACCCGTACCCGTGTTATCCGTGAGGGTCAGCGTGGCGGTGCGCGCACCGAGGGCAGCCGGTGTGAAGCTGACTGGGATCGTGCAGCTTAGGGTTGGCGCCAGACCCGTGTTTGGACAGGTCGAGGTGCCCGGAGCGAACTCGGAAGGGTTGTTGGATGACACGCTGTTCACGAACAGGAACGCATCACCGTTGTTCCTGACCGTCAGGCTCTTTGTGACTGTGTTGCCGACCGGTTCGTTCCCGAGTGCAAACGATGCCGGCACTACTGCTACTGGCGTCGGAGTCGGCGTCGCGGTTGCTGTTGCCGTGCGGGTCGCCGTCGCGGTTCTGGTTGCGGTGGCCGTCGGGGTTCTGGTTCTGGTGGCCGTCGCGGTTCTAGTTGCGGTGGGCGTCGCCGTTCTGGTTGCGGTGGCCGTCGCGGTTCTGGTTGCGGTGGGCGTCGCCGTGGCAGTTGCTGTTGCGGTCGCGGTTGGCGTTGCCGTCGCTGTAGGCGTCGGGGTCGGAGGAATTACGGAGCCCTCGAATGCACCTATATCGCAGGCAGTCTGTCCAGGAGCAGGCCTGGGATCGCCGCGCTGGTCGGTGGCCGGACAGTCGGCACTCGGGATAGCGGCGATCGCATAACTGCCCGAGACAAGCCCAACTGTCTCGGTCGGCCCGCCGTTGTTCGCCAACCCGGCTGGGTCGAGCGCCACATTACTATCGCTGACGCCGTCTCCTATCGTATCGCCGTTGGCGCCGGTCCCCGTAAAACCGCAAGTGCTGTCGTCGGAGATATTGTAGCCGCCGTCTATGACTCCGCCCGGTACGGTTGTGCGCGACACGTTCTTGTAACAGTTCCCGACCGAACTACCGTTGGCCAGAATGGAGTTGGTCACGGTGATCGTGCTGGCATCCCAATTGAAGATACCGCCGTGAAACGGGCTCGAATTGCCGGACAGGGTGCTGTTGGTGATCGTCAGCGCGGCGCCGTTCTCGAAGATTGCGCCGCCTTGTTGGCCCCCATTGCCGGTCAGAGTGCTGTTAGTGATTGTTGCCGTGGTGCCGCTGGAGAAATCGAGGTTCACGGCGCCATGAAAGATGCCGCCGCCGAACTGCGCTGAGTTTCCGGAGAAGGTGCTGTTCGAGACGGTTAGCGTGCCGGAACTGAAGATGCCGCCGCCCAGGCCATTATTGTTCGTGCCTTGAAGTGCACTGTTGGCGGAGAAGGTGCTGTCGGTGACGGTCAGGGTGCCACTGCTGAAGATGGCGCCCCCGTTAGCGTTCGATGAGATCGAATTCTGCGAGAAGGTGCAATTGCTGACGCTGAGCGTGCCGCTGTTTGATATACCGCCGCCGTTCGATGTCGAACTGCCGTCCGCGATCGTCAGATTGTTCAGGTCTAGCGTGGCGCCTGAGTTCACTGACAGGACCTGGTAAGCGCTGGCGCCATCGACCGTGATGTTCTGCCCGCTTCCGTCTATCGTCAATGAACCCGGGGAGGTGTTCGCTATCGCTGGTAGGGTGCTGCCCAACGTGATCGTGCCGCTGACGCCGAAATTGATGGTGTCGGCGCCGGCACCAATGACACAGTCGCCGCCTGTGGTATCCACGCCCGGGTTGTTGGCGTTGTTGATCGCCTCGCGCAGGCTGCAAAGCCCGTCACCGGAGGTACTGGAATCACTGAGCGTATTGACCACGATCGTAGGCGCGACGCTCAGCTTCGAGACGAAGGCATCGCTGGTACCTCCGCCGTAGGTCGTCTGAAAGGCGCCCGCTGTGACCGGGAAGTTGGTGGAGGCCGCATATCCCGTCACGTATGCGTTATCGAGGGCGTCGAGCGCGATGGCTTTACTGTTGTCGACGAAGTTGCCGCCCAGGTAAGTTGAATAAACCAGCGCCGAACCGACCGGGTTCAGCTCTGTCACGAAGCCATTGACGGTACCGCCGAGGCTCGTCTGGAAGGAGCCGGCCGTAATCGGGAAGTTGGCGGAGTACGCTACTCCTGCAACGTATGCGTCACCGATCACGTCGAGCGCGATGCCTGCCCCAACGTCACCATAATTGATGCCGCCGCTACCGCCCAAGTAAGTGGAATAAGCCAGCGCCGAACCAGCTGGATTCAGCTCGGTTACAAAGGCATTGCCGCGACTGCCGCCGATAGCCGTCTGGAAGGCGCCCTGCGTGATCGGGAAGTTGGTCGAGAACGTCTCTCCCGTCACGTATGCATCACCGCTGGCGTTGACCGCGATGGCGTTGCCGACGTCGCCGGCGGGCGCGCCGCCGTAGGTCACGCCGCCGCTGCCGCCCAGGTAAGTGGAATAAACCAACGACGGAGTGCCCGACGCCGCCGGGCTCAGCTTGGATACGAAGACATTCTCGGGGCCACCGCTGTACACCGTCTGGTAAGCGCCCACCGTAATTGGGAAGTTGGCGGAGGTCGTACCTCCCGTGACGTACGCATCACCGCTTTCGTCGAGCGCGATGCCGTTACCCTGATCGCCTGAGGCGCCGCTGCCGCCCAGATAAGTGGAATAAATCAGCGCCGAGCCCGTCGGGTTCAGCTCGGTTACGAAGGCGTTCGCGCTACCAGCAAGGGCCGTCTGGAAGGCGCCCGCCGTGGTCGGGAAGTTGGCGGAGGTCGCGGATCCCGTCACGTATGCATCACCGCTGGCGTCGATAGCGATGCCATAAGCAGCGTCGGTGCCGCTTCCACCCAGGTAAGTGGAGTAAACCAGCACCGAGCCCGTCGGGTCCAGTTCGGCTACGAAGGCATTCTGGCTACCGGCCAGGTTCGTCTGGTAGGGGCCTGCCATAGCCGAGGAAAGGGTCGGGAAGACATAGGAGGCTGTAAGCCCCGTGACGTACGCATCACCACTCGCGTCAACCGCGATGCCCTGACCGGACGATGCGCCACCAGCTTCGCCCAGGTAAGTGGAATAAACCAGCGCCGAACCAGCCGGGTTCAGCTTGGATACGAAAGCATCGGCGGGACCGAACGGGGACTGCTGGACGGAGAATGGCGTGACCGGAAAGTTGGTGGAGTACGTTTGTCCGGTGATGTACGCATTGCCGCTCGCATCAACCGCGATGCCATAACCGACATCCGCGGCGCTGCCGCCCAGGTAAGTCGAATAAACCAGTCCGGGATCGATGAACAGCGGCCGGGTGCGATCCCATGAAGTTAAATCGAAGCCGATCAGGTCTTTTCCGCGAAACGCAATCCTGCCCGCTACCGGCTGCCGCTTGCCAGCGCTCTCCTGATAGATCACCGGAGAGTGATGGAGAACTTCGCCTCCGCTGACTGCTATGATGAGATCGCCCTTATCGTTGATGCGCAGGCCCTTTGCCCCGCTGAAGCGAAGCCCGATCGCTTTGGGGTCCGCGCCCGGTGCAACGATGAAATCATATTCCAGCTGCCGCTGATCGGTCCCGTAGTAGATAAGGTCGATTCCAGGATAGACGTTGCGGTACGCGACCTTGCCGTAGTTCGGGACATCGGTGCGCCACTTTTTCGGGTCATTGCCGATCAAATAGTTGGATCGCCCTGCAAGAGGGGCGATTCCTTCGCTCCGCGCCTTGCGATTGGCTCCGACCAGCTTCACCCGCAGAACCGAAGCCTGAGGCTGGTGCGAGCTTGATCGCGGGCCGCGCGATTCCAGCGCGCGCGGCGATCTAGCGTCAGTCCGCTGCTCGGGTTTGCGAAGCGCGAGGACGGCTTCAGTGGAAGTCAGGAACAACGAGTAACCGGGACCGCGCGACAGGAACTTCACGCGAGTGTCGCTCTGGCCGAGGTTGGGCTCGAAGCTCAGCCGCAGCTTGCCATACAGATCGGCGACGTGGAGCTTCACCGCGGCCTGCCGGTTCGGCTCGACGTTTGGCATCACCCCAGCGCCTAGGCTCGGGGCAGACTCTGTTGCTGCTCGAAGGGACAGCGGCCACGGCGTGGTGGCCAACTGCGTATACGTGTTGTGAAGTTTTGGAAGAACAATCAGGACGGCAAGAAGAAGTGAGCAGACGGCAACTGCGCTACGGCGCATTCGGACGGCCCTCCCCTGTTGGTCGCGGTCGGGACAGTGCCTTCACTACGACCCGCCGATTGAACCAAGCGCGCGTTAAGTACTGTTGCGGCGGGCTTAAGTCAAACTGCTTTTCGAAAGAGAAATATGACTTATGGCTGGTAAATCTTAGCTAAAAGTAATTTTCAGGCGGCACCGACGCGTAACAACCGCAAGTCGCGCGGCCGAGAAAATCGGGCGCAAAACTTCGTCAACTGAGTATTAAAAAGAAGCCTCTGTCCAGATTCGGTTCTGAGCTCGTGACCAAAGTCCGCAGACCTGCGTTCACTCCGGCTTCTCGCGGCGGAAGCGGCTGAAGAATGCTACGATCAGGCCCCACAGCACCATCAGTACTGCGATTCCGATTATGCCGAGGCCGACGCCGGCCAGGATTCCCGTCGCGCACAGGACAGCGCCGATCACCAGCAGCGGAATCGCAAATGCGATCGGGTTGAACGGATCGTTGCGCGCCGCCCGCTCGACCATCGCGGCCGCCTGCTCCGCCGTGCCTGCGTCTTCGTTGCTCTCTTTCAGCAGGCTCACCGCGTAATCGGTGAGTTCCTGGCGATTGGGCATCGCGCGCAAACGGTCGGCGAGCTCTTTGGCAAGCTCTTCGACGCGTTCGTCGTTGGCCTGGGAGTCAGAGTCGGGTTTGTTCGATTCAGCCACGCAGCGAACACCTATCGAACCTGAGATCGAGCTGTCAGCGTAACCTAAACCAGTCTCTCAGTTAAAGACTAACTCTCTTCAGCCTGAGCGCGTTGGTGATTACCGACACGGAGCTGAAACTCATCGCGGCGCTCGCGATGATCGGGCTCAGCAGCAGGCCGGACACAGGATAGAGAACGCCGGCGGCGATCGGTATCCCAAGCGTATTATAGACGAACGCGAAGAACAGATTCTGCCGGATGTTGCGCATCGTCGCGCGGCTGAGGCGCCGAGCTTTCGCGATCCCGCGCAGATCGCCCTTGACCAGCGTGACACCCGCGCTCTCCATCGCGACGTCGGTCCCGGTGCCCATCGCGATACCGACCTCGGCCTGCGCGAGCGCCGGTGCATCGTTGATACCGTCGCCGGCCATCGCGACGATCCGTCCTTCCGCCTGCAAGCGCTTCACTACCGAAGCTTTCTGATCGGGCATCACCTCGGCCTCGACCCGATCGATGCCAAGCTTTTTCGCGACCGCCGCCGCGGTGACTCGATTGTCGCCGGTCAGCACGACGATCTTGACGCCGTCATCTCGCAGCATCCTGAGCGCTTCCGCGGTGGACGCCTTGATTGGATCTGCCACGCCGATGAGCCCGGCCGGGCGGCCGTCGATCGCGACGAACATCACGGTGTGGCCGTCTTTTCGTTGTGCGTCGGCATCGGCAGAGATCGCCTCGAAGGCGATGCCGCGCTCGCGCATCATGGATTGATTTCCGAGTACAACCGCGCGCCCTTCGATCCGCCCGGTTACACCCTGGCCGGTCGCCGACTTGAATTCCCCTGCCGTCGCGAGCGTCAACTTGCGCTCTTCTGCGCCTGCCACAATCGCCGCCGCCAGCGGATGCTCACTGCCGCGCTCGAGACTGGCGGCGAGCCGCAAAACTTCGGCGTCAGTGAACCCGTCCAGCGCTGTGACCGAGACCAGGCGCGGCTTTCCCTCCGTGAGAGTCCCGGTCTTGTCGACGACCAGCGTGTCCACCTTCTCCAGAATCTCGAGCGCCTCGGCGTTCTTGATCAGCACGCCCGCAGTCGCGCCGCGCCCCGTGCCAACCATGATCGACATCGGAGTTGCGAGGCCGAGCGCACATGGACAAGCGACAATCAAAACCGCGACCGCGTTCACCAGCGCATAGGCCATCCGCGGCTGTGGGCCGGCAGTCGCCCATACGATGAACGTGATCGCGGCCGCCACGATGACGGCCGGGACGAAGTACGAGGCGACCACATCGGCCAGCCGCTGGATCGGAGCGCGGCTGCGTTGCGCCTCGCTCATCATGCGGACGATTTGCGCGAGCAGAGTGTCGCTGCCGACTCGCTCGGCGCGCATGATGAAGCTGCCGGTTCCGTTGATGGTCGCGCCGATCACCCGGTCGCCGGGGTTCTTCTCGACCGGGATTGGCT
>JBAWCX010000159.1:0-7484 GCA_049590495.1 Binatus sp. (SeqCode) | reverse complement strand
ATCCTAAGGTCCGGGACGGCGGCCCCAGATAAACAGCCGCTTGAAGTCGAATGTCATGGGCCCGGAAGTGCCGTATGCCGCGTTGAGCCGCGACGCCAACTGCCCAAGAAATTCGTCGTGACGATCTTTCGGCAGCGCGTCGAGGAACGGCCGCAGGCCCGTCGAACGGTACCATTGAACGACGTCGGCGGGCCGATCCATCGGATGGTGAAACGTCAGGTGATAGCAGTCGATGCGATCGTAGCCGAGCTTCGCCAGCATCGCGGCGTAAAACTCCGGCGGCTCTTCGTGAAACGCGCGTTCGCGCCCGCCCAGCATCGTGTTCCACGGCGCCTCGCGCGCAAGCCGGCCGATTTCCATCTTCGCGGTCTCAGTTTCGTTGGCGGGCATCTGCACGACGATCGTTCCGCCCGGGCGAAGCGCGTCGAAGCACGCGGTGAACAGCGCACGATGATCAGGAATCCATTGAAAGGTCGCGTTCGAGAAGATCAGCGTGTATGCGCGGTCGGCACGAAACTCGGGAACGTCGAGCAACTCGAACGAGACGCGGAGTTTCAGCTCGGCCGGCTCGGCGGTGAGCAGCTTGCGAGCCGCGTCGACCATCGCTGGCGAGCCGTCGACGCCGAGCGCCGAGCCGCGCGGGCTGCGGCGCGCGAGTTCGAGCGTGTTCTCGCCGGAGCCGCATCCGAGGTCGATGACTTTCTCGTCGTCATTGAGCTGCAGGCGCGACAGAATATGCACGACGGGCTCCGCGCGGTAGCGGCGAAAGCGGTTGTAGAGTTCGGGATCCCAATCTGACACGAGCGTCGCCTTCCTGTGAGGCAGCATAAGTGGCGAGTGCAACGCTCACAAGCACGCTTGCGGCGGCTTGCGCACTCGTGCACAAGCATAGCGGATGCACGATCCCGCGGAATCTCAACCGGCGCCGCCGAAGCGCAAGCCGCGGCGCATCTTCGGCGTCGGCGCGATCCTGCTGGGCGTCCCGATCCTGCTCTGGATGGGGGCGGCATTCTTCGTCGCTCGATCGCTCCGGTACCCGGACTTTATCCGCCGCGGCGGGCAGGACGTCTTCGGCGAGCATGTTGCGTCGGTCCAGCGAGGCTCGATGAAAGATATCGGGGCGGCAATCGGCGTCGAGCCAACGCGATTGGACTGCGGGGTGGTCGAGGAAGACGGTCTTCGCCATCGTCAGGTAAGTGTGATCGGATGGTATTTTCCGGGTAAGCGGCGCCAGGTGGTGGTGATCGTGCCTGCGGAGGGAACGCCGGAAGCCGGCATGATTCCGTACGTGAAGTTTCTGCTGGGCGCCGGCTACACCGTGGTCGCAACGTATAGCGCCAATAATCGGAGCTATGGAACCGACTGGGGAATGCTCAGCCGCAAGCTCGCGCTGGCGACCGCGCACAAGTTGATGCACGACGGCTTCGATAAAATCGCGGCGCTCGGGATTTCCGAGGGCGCTGCCGGCGCGATCATGGCGCAGGCCGAGCAACCGGTGTTCAGCGCAATCGTCGCGGACAGTTCCTACGCGAATCTCGAGCAGCTGTTCATGCACAGCCCGTCAATGTCGGATCTGAATCCCGCGTTCGCCAGCACCGTGATGTGGGAAGCTCAGCTATGGTTCGGCCGCCCGCCTTACAAAATCTCGCCAGCGACGGACGCGGGCAAGCTTGGCGATTGCCAGTTGCTGATCATTCAGAATCGCGACGACCAGGTAACTCCTCTTGCCGACGGACAGAAGCTGCTCGCCGCCGCCGGCTCCCATGCGCAGATCTGGACGGTGCCGTCGGGCGGTCACGGCGACGCGATCTACGAGGATCCGAGCGAATACGCCGCGCGAGTTATCAAATTCCTCGACGCGAGTTTTGAAAAGGCCGCCGCAAAGCCTCAAGCACGTTGATTACATGCGCGGCTGGCTTAGATCTACCAGCAGCGTGTTCTTTAGCCGATCGAACAGTTCGTCGACGTTCCATGGGCCGTTGTTGTAGAGAACCTTGTCGGGCGCGATGTGCCGGTAGCGCATGATGCGAAAGCCCGACGCGCCGAAGCATTGCCCGGTGACGTTCGCGGCGTCGTCGCTGGCAAGGAAGACCACGATCGGCGCGACGTTGGCCGGATCGCGCGGCGTGCCCTCGACGTTGTCGGACTGCGGGATTCCGGTAGCGCCGGGCATCCTGCCCGCGGGAATCGTATCGGTCATGCGCGTCGACGCGCCCGGCATGATCGCATTGACGGTGATTCCATATTTGTGCAGCGAGTTCGCGCTCGAGTACGTCAGTCCCAGGATTCCCGCCTTGGCGGCGGCGTAGTTGGGTTGGCCGGGGCTGCCGAGTGCCGAGTTCGACGAGAAGTTGATAATCCTGCCGTACTTGCGCTCGCGCATGTGCGCCGACGCGGGTTTGATCGTGCAGTAGTGCCCCTTCAGGTGCACGCGGATCACGTCGTCCCATTCCTGTTCGGACATGTTGAAGATCATGCGGTCGCGCAGGATGCCGGCGACGTTGACCAGGATATCGAGCTTGCCGAATTCCTTGATCGCCTGGTTGACGAGACCCTCGCCGCCTTCGACTGTGGCGATATCCATGTGATTGGAGACAGCGTTGCCGCGCGCGGCCTTTATTTCTTTGACGACCTCGTCAGCAGGCGATTGAGTTTCTCTCTGGCCCGCGACCGTGACGCCAAGATCGTTGACGACCACGGCGCATCCCTGCGCGGCGAATGCCCTCGCGATGCCGCGGCCGATGCCGCGACCGCCGCCGGTGATGGCGGCTACTTTTCCGTCGAGCTTGCCCATCGGTCAATTCTCCCTTGCGGCATAATGCCGGAATCCAAACGCGCACAGCGTTTTGGTTCATGTGCTAAAGCGCTTATACCGCAAAACTTGGCGAACGGAACAGACGCGCCACCATTCCCGTGACGCCGCTGCTCCGCGCGCTCACCTGTCCATGTGAGGCATGTAAGGACTGGAAAAGACGAATTCCCTGACATCGCCCGTGGTCGTGATTCGCCCCACCTTGCCGTTGGGCTCGGTGAACCACAGCATGCCGTCGGGGCCGGCCGTGATGAAAGTTGCCATCGATTTTGCGGGCATCGGGAACCCCGTGAAGTGGCCGTCGGGAGTCAGGCGATAGATCAGCTGCGCGCGAATCACGGTGATCCAGAGATTCTTGTCGGCGCCCGCCGCGATCCCGAGCGGCACTCCGGCCGTGGGCAGCGCGAACTCCGTGATGTAACCGTCGGGCGTGATCCTGCCAATTTTGCTGGCCTGCGGCTGGGTGAACCACACGTTACCGTCGGCGCCGAGCGCCATCATCGCGGGGCGGCTGTCGGGCAGTGGGATTGCGACTTCCTTGACGTTGCCGGAGAGGGTGACGCGTGCGATGCGATTCACCTTGTCCTCGGCGAACCACATATTGCCGTCGCCGCCGCCGACTATTTCGGCGGGACCCGTCCCCTTGAGTAGCTCGATCTCGGTCAGAGTGCCGGTGGTGCTGAGCCGGCCGATGCGATCGCCCGAATGCTCGGTGAACCAGAGATTGCCGTCGGGACCCGAAGTGATTCCCGCCGGTCCGCTGTTCGAATGAGGCAATTTGACGTACGCGATTTTCCCGTCGGGCGCGACGCGGCCAATGCGATTGCCGAGGGTATCGGTGAACCACACCGCGCCGTCGGGGCCGGCGGTGATTCGCTCGGCGAATCCGTCGGGATCGATCGGAAAACGCTTGGTGGCGCCGTATGGGGTCATCTGTCCTATCGCGTCGCCCTGGTACTCGGTGAACCACAGGTTGCCGTCGAGGCCCGCCGTGATTGCGTACGGCGCATGCGTACCGACGGGCGCTCCGGTGGGCGTCGGTTGCGCGCTCGGAACGGCTGCGGCGGTGATGTTCCCCGAGGGCGATGGTCGCTTCGCGCCGCATCCAGCAACGATCGCGAGCGCGGCGGCAAAAATCGCGAGCGTCAGTGCCCGGCTGATCGAGGGATAGTTCAATTGACGATCCGATTGGCTCTCAACTCGGAAATCTCGCGCGCGCCGAACCCGAACTCGCCGAGAATTTCGTCGGTGTGCTGTCCCAGGTCGGGTGCATGGCGCCATAGCTCCGGCTCGGTGCGCGAAAATCGCGCGGGCGAGCGCACGGCGCGGACGCGTCCCGCCCTGGGATGCTGGTATTCGAAAAATGTTTCATTCGCGACGAACTGCGGATCGTTCCAGATCGAGTCGTAGTCGTTGACCGGCCCACATGGAACGTCGGCGGCTTCGATCCGTTCGAGCCAATACGCAGACGGCTGAGTCGGGAACAGCGTAATCAGGCTCTTGATCGATCGCCGGACTCGGTCCGGCCGCGGCTCGTCGCCTTCGAACCATTCCGGATGACCGACCGCCTTGAGAATCGCCGTCCAATGCTTGTCGGTCAGCGGCGCAATCGTAATGAAGCCGTCTGCCGTCTGAAACGGCTCGAGCGTGTTCATCGAGGGCGCGACGCCGGCGTTGTGCGGAAGATAAGTGTGGCGCGACGCCGTGTCCGGCATCAGGTAGTAGGCGACGGCGTCGATCATCGCGATCTTGAGATGCTGTCCCATCCCGCTGCGCTGCGACTCGGTCAGTGCCGCGAGTATCGAAATTGCCGCCGTCATGGCAGTGACCTTGTCGCCGAGAATATTCTTGACTGCCCGGGGACGTCCTTGCGTGCGCTGCGAGGTCATCACTCCCGCCATCCCCTGGATAATCGGATCGTAGGCGGGCTTGTTGACCGACGGCCCCGAGAAGCCGTAGCCGGCGATCGAGCAGTAGACAATTTTCGGATTGCGCGCCGCGACCGCCTCGTAGCCGACGCCCAGCCGGTCCACCACACCTGGACGCACGTTCTGCACGACGACGTCCGCTCGCTCAGCCATCTTGAGAAAGACCTCGGCGGCGCCCGGCTGTTTGAGGTCGAGCATCATCGCACGCTTGTTGCGATTCCAGTTGAGGATGCTGACCGTGACGCCGCCGCGCTCGTTGCCGGTCAGGGTGCGCGACACGTCGCCGTCGGGCGGCTCGATTTTTACGACGTCGGCGCCGAGGTCACCGAGCATCATGGTGCAGAACGGTCCTGACACCACCATGCTCAAATCGAGTACGCGGATTCCTTCCAGTGGTCCCATCGATGCCTCCGGGAAAAAATCCCGAGTATTGCAAACGCGCAGCCAGTGTTGCTTATAGTTCAACCCGCCCGCACCCCACAACTTAAGGCTCTGATCCCTTAGAACTGGGTGCAGGGGTCACCCCTGCCGAACGAAGCTTGAAACCCACCGCGGGTTTCACATTTAATTACGTGAACCTTCCGCTGCTGACTGCGATTTCCCGCAGCTTCGCGACGCGCGACTGTATCGCGCGGCTGCGGCGCATCCGCTCGAGCGTCAGCGGTATCCGATAGGTCCAGTTGGAATCGCTGATCGTTCCGGGCCGATTGATTCGTGCACTCCATCCAAACAAATCCTGGATCGGAATGATCACCAGCCGCGATGGCGCCGCATACAGCAAGGCCAGGATCGCATCGCGCGCCGACTCCTCGAGCATCCGGCGCGGATTCACTTTGCCCTCGAGCCCAAGCTCGCGCACAAATTTCTCGCGGTCTGCAATCGGCTGCGCGTGCCACCACACGGTCAGAGGTTCAGTGTCATGCGTGCCAGTAGTCGCGAGCGAAAGTTCAGGATAAGTCGACGGATTCAAGAACGGTTCGCCGGCGTGGCCCCAGTCGCGCTCCCACTGCATCACCTTGTATCCCGGCACGCCCAGGCGCGTGAGCGATTGGCGCACCCACGGCGGCACGGTGCCCAGGTCTTCCGCGATCAGCTCCATCGCACCGACCTCCTGCTTGATAGTGCGAATCACTTCTTCGCCCTGGCGCAGTTGATCGACTTCATCCACCGGCGCGAAAATTCCCGGCGCGTCCGGGTCGGAGCCGAAATTGAAAGTTCGATAAAGCCCAACGACGTGATCGATTCGAAGCAAATCGTAAAGCGCGCCGGCATGACGCGCACGCGCGCGCAGCACCTTGAATCCCTCCGCGCGCATCTGAGGCCAGTTCGGCAGCGGCAGGCCCCATCGCTGACCCTTGGGATTGAAGCCGTCGGGAGGGGCGCCCACAGTGCGCGACAGATCGAACTCGCCCTGGTTCGCCCACACCTCGGCGCTGTCGCGGCACGGCGAGAACGCGAGGTCTCCACCGATGAACGCGCCGTGCGACGATGCGTACACGCGCATCTCCGACCACTGCCGATGCGCGATGAACTGCCAGTAGCCGTACATCTCGATCGCGTCGGTCAGTTCGCGGCGCGCGAGCGCGAGCGCGGCGGAATCGCGCTTTGCAATTTCAGCCGGCCACGTTTCCCAGCTGGTCCAGTTGAAGCGCTCCTTGAGCGCGCGAAACAGCGCGTAGTCATAAAGCCAGTACGAGTTGGCCTCGATGAAGGCGTCGAGCTGCGCGCCCTCATCGCGTCCGCCTCGCGCTCGAGTCGCTCGATACGCGCGCTCGAGCAACACAAACTTCTCCCGCCGTGTGATCGCGCGCGGAACAAAGCGCGCCTTTCCGGCCGCCTGGCGTGCACGCCCAAGCACGACCCGCCCGACTCCCGGCAGCCCGCTGACCGATATGTACATCGGATCAATCGCCATCACGCTCATCGCGCTGTACGGGCTGAGATCGTCGGGCCCCGTCTCGTCCAATGGCAGCAACTGGATTACGCGATGACCCATCGACAACGCGAAGTCGATCATCGGCGCGAGACCGAGGATTTCGCCGCGTCCGAGATCGTCGCGCGTGCGAATCGAAAACAGTGGAATCAGGATTCCCGCGGACCGCGTCAGCATTGTGGCAACCTATGCGGTCCGGATTGCCCGCAGTTCAAATCACGTAGCCGCCGTTGGGGCTGAGCACCTGGCCGACCATGAACTTCGAATCCTCGCAAGCCAGGAAAAGTGCCGCGGCCGCGATGTCGCCTGGCTCGCCGAACCGCCCAATCGGCGTGATCGCCTCGATCTGCTTGCGCATCTCGCCGTCGATTATCGACGTCATCGGCGTGTCGATGAATCCCGGCGCGATGCAGTTGACCAGGATCCCCAGCGGCACCACTTCGCGCGCGACCGACTTGGTGAACGCGATGATCCCGCCCTTCGCCGCGCAGTAGTCCGACGCGAGCGCCAGTCCCGTTGTGCCCGCGATCGAGCCCATGTTGATGATGCGTCCCGACTGTTTCGGGATCATCACTTTCAACGCCTCGCGCGTGCAGTAGAACGTCGAGTCGAGATGCGTCGCCAGCATCTTGCGCCAGTCCTCATCGGTCTTTTCGTGAGTCGGCGTCGCGATGCTCGTCTCGCGGCTGCGTGCGATGCCCGCGTTGTTGATCAGTATGTCGATCGTGCCGAACGCCGCGATGAACTCCGCAAACATGCTGCCGACCACCGCGCTGCTCGACACGTCCGCGACAAACGGCCTGGCCTTGCC
>JBAWCX010000158.1:0-18128 GCA_049590495.1 Binatus sp. (SeqCode) | reverse complement strand
GCGGCAAGGGGTGACCCTTGCAACCCAGTGTCTATACCGAAAAGCCCTGAGGACAGGTCTTTTCGAAAAAGTTCTAACAGGGGCGAAGCCCCGCATCCTTCGCGTAGACACTGGGTGCAGGGCTCAGCCCTGCCGCCCACCGCGAAGGTGATTCATGATTTGGTATCCAGTATCTTCACCCCCATGAGTAAGCTTTCAGCTCCCTCCGCCGACCAGGTCATCGAATACTCGAACTTCGCGTCTGCCATCACTGGCGAAGGTGACTGGATACCCGCCGGGTTCCCGCTGCCTGACGGGGGCTTCTGGCAGTATCGCGAGCCCGACGCCGTCGTCATCGTGCAGGACGGCTTTCTACGTGTCGCCGCCGTGCCTTACACGCGCGGCCACGACAAAATCCAGTTCCTCGACAACGCCAAGCACATGTACTTCAGCACGCGGACCTTCGCATGCCCCGACGGCGGCACGATCACGTTCTCGATCGACCTCGCCGCGACGATCGTCTCCGGCGTGCCGGGCGATCTCTACGACGGTTTCGTTTCGTTCAACGTGCTCGATTTCTCGACCGGCGCGGCGCTGGACTTTTTCGTCGGCAACGAAACGATCGCGACGGTTTACGGCAAACTGCCATTCCCCGGCGTGCCGCTCGTCGATCCCGCGCACGGTCCGCGCCACTTCTGCCTGTTCGACGAGATTCGTGACGCGACCGCGCCCGGCCAGCTCCATCATTTTGAAATCGCGTACGACTCCGCCGCCGACCACGTGACCTTCTCGGTTGACGGCCGCCAGGTCCGCCAATATTCCAACGTGCCGTTCAAGCTTGGACCGTGCACGCTCGCGCTCGGCCTGATGAGCGAGAAAGACATCGCGCCCGGCAAGGGCAGCGTCTCATGCCACGGCCAGGGCGCGATCGGCAAATGGGGCAACATCCGAATTACAACCACCGCCCGCTGAGTGCGCCGCTGAGGTACTCACGATGAAGCCGGTCCTCGTCGGTATCGCGTGCATCGTCGCCGTCTCTTGGATTTATCTTCTCGCCGGCGCGGGAATGCCGGCGATGGATATGGGCGGCGGCAAAGTGATGCTGATGCCGCCGGCGTCCTGGGGCGTCGGCTACGCGACAGTCGTGTTTGCGATGTGGTCGGTGATGATGGTCGCAATGATGCTGCCGACTGCCGCGCCAACGATTATTCGTCTTGCTAGCCGCGCTGAAGGAGTTTCGAGCGCCACGTACTTCATCGCAGGCTACCTCGTCGTCTGGATAGGATTCAGCGCCGCCGCCACGATCGCGCAGTGGGCGTTCGACTCTGCGCACCTGCTGTCCGACTCGATGACGATCCGCAGCGAAGCGACCGCCGGTTTGCTGGTAATCGCGGTCGGCCTCTACCAGTTGTCGCGCTTGAAACGAACCTGCCTGCGCCGCTGCTGCTCGTCGAATATTCTTCTCGCCAACGACCAAACTCAACGCCCATCAGCCGCGACACGAGCAGGCCTGACCTACGGCATCTCATGCCTTGGTTGCTGCTGGGCCCTGATGTGCCTGCTGTTCGTCGTCGGCGTTATGAACATTTTCTGGATCGCAGCAATCACAATCTGCGTTCTCGCCGAAAAGACGCTGCCACGAGGTCTACTCGTAGCCCGCGTCACCGCCGTCGGCCTGATCGGATGGGGAAGCGTCGCGCTAGCGACCGCCGTACTTTAGGGGAATCACTTTGCGCCATTCAGATGCGGCCGTATGCGCGGAGGCACAGCAGCGCCTCGAGTGTCAGACGCCCGCGCCACTCGTTCGCCGCGCCGGGCCCCGGGGCTTCCCACGTGATCGGCCAGCCGCCGTCGGGTTGCTGTCGCGAGGCCAGGTCGTCAAGGTGCACGGCGATCAGATCGTCTGAAAAAGCTGGACGTCCGATTGATGTGGGCGTCGGACAGAGTCCCAACGGCGTCACTCCGGCTGCCGGCTTGCTCGAGAAACCACTTGCTACGCGGCGCTCCGGTCGCCAGACGAATTGCGACTTCGCGCGCGCGTGCACGCTCCTGCTCATACTCCAGGAACCGCAGCGCGCATGCGATGTCGTGCGCGTCGCCGAGCGGACGCTCCAGCCGTCCCCAACACCACTCGCTGGCCTGCGTCAGCCACCGATGATTTGCACCCTGGAAGTGCAGCAGTCCGGCAAGACCCGCGGTCGGATTGGGAGAGTCTGTTCCAAAGGATGGCGAATTCCAGTGGGCGGCGCGCGGGTAGTCGAGAATATGCGGCAGCGCGATCTCGACGCGACCGTTCGGCTCCGCAACCGACGCCAGGAACTCACAGATGCCCGCGGCTAGCGCGCCGTCGCGGATATCGGCCTCGCGCAGTGCGAGGAGCGCATTCTCGCACGCGAGCGGCATGCTTCCGGGCGCGCGGATATCCGCCTCGAGCGCATTGCCGAATCCACCGTCGGCGTTCCAGTAGGCCGTCAGCGCAGCGATTACAGCCTGGGACGAACCATTTGAAAATACCCGCGAGAAGATCGCCCGCTCCAACAATCGCGCGTTGCGCCAAATGAAATCCGCCGCGTGCTCTATCATGGCTGAAGCACTCTTGCTCATGCGAATCACTTAACGCCGGGGAAGCTTAGCGTGAAGCCGCCGTCGACCATTATTGTTTGCGCGGTCAGGTAGCTGGCCGCGGGCAGGCATATGAGGCACGCAACCGCCGCGATCTCCTCCAGCGTTGGGAGGCGCTTCAGCGCGGAGCGTTCGGCGCATCGGCGCTGAAAATCCTCGTAATTGTCGCCCAGGTAGTTCGCGTAGAAGCGCGCCGAGTCGGTGTCGATGTAGCCGACGTTGAGGCCGTTGACCGTGATGCCGCGCGGGCCAAGTTCGAACGCGAAATCGCGCACCATGCTCTCCAGCGCGGCCTTCGCGGCGCCCAGCACGCCGTGCCCCGGCAGATTGCGAATCGAGTCGATGCCCGAAATCATCAGCACGCGGCCTCCGTCAGCCATCACGCGGCTCGCCTCCTGCACCGCGGCGACGAATCCGTTGACGCTCAGCGCGAAAGTTCGCGCGAGATTGTGCGGCTTGGTCTCGAGCAGCGGCTTGAACGCGGTCGCGGCCGCGTTGGCGACCAGGATGTCGAGTCCGCCCAGCTCAGACGCGGCGCGCGTGACCATCGCGCGCACCTGCGCCTCGTCCTCGAGGTCGGCCTTGATGAGAATCGAGCGCGGCGCGATCGCGCAAACCTCTGCGAGCGTTTGCGCAGCGCTCGCTTCGTCGCGCCGGTAGTTCATCGCGACCGTCGCGCCCATCCGCGCCATCCCAAGCGCGATTGCGCGCCCAAGTCCGCGCGTGCCTCCAGTCACAATCGCAATCTTGCCGTCGAGTTCGTGCATCATCGCTATGAATTCAGATTCCCGTAGAGAATTTTGCGGATGTCTTTGGCGATCGACGCGCCGTCCGCTCTCAACTTGCGAGAGTTGAACCCTTTCAGCTCGACGCTCACCGTCAATTCGGCATCGGAGACGTCGGCCGGCGTCGCGAACGCGACGCGACCGCTCTCGGGCGTCCGTGTCTCCGCTATCGTCGCGTCGCCGAGGCCATGCAGCGTGACGCGCGCATCGGCTACCGGCGGATGCTCGCCGTCGGGCAACTCATCGTTGTCCATCACGGTCAAGCGGATGCTACGCAGGTCGCGCGCGCGTTCGATCTCGACGCGCAGATCGCGCAAATAAATCATCGGCTCGGCAAACACGCCCTGGATTCCCGCGCGCTGCGCCTCGCGCACCGGGTTCGCCTTCAACTCGACGCGCTGCGCCGCCATCCCGTGGTCGGAGGTGACGATGAATAACGTCGACTCGAGCAAGCCGCGCGCGCGGAGCAGCTCGAGCACCGCGCCGATTCGCTTGTCGGTGCGATAGAGCGCCTCGCGCAGGCCCTCGTGATGCGGGCCGTAGTCGTGGCCGGCACCGTCGGTCAGCACGAATTCATGCGCGACGAACACCGGAGCGTTTTCGTTGCCGCCACAATGGTCGAAGAGGTTGATCACCTGCGCCATGCCGCGGATGTCCACGATCTCCTCGCGAGTCATCGCGGGCATGTTGTCCGCCGCCCATAGCGGACTGATGTCGGAGACCATTTCTGCCGTGAGCGCCTTGAGGCGCGCCTTGTCGCCGACGATTCGCCGCTCGAACGCCGCGTGATCGGCGCCGCGTCCCTGCGGTTCATGGATCGACGCCGTGATCGTTCCCGCGCCACCGGCGCGCTTAAACGCCTCGTAGAGCGTCTCGACCTCGGGACTCAGATAACGCTCGGTCTCGAAGACATTTCCCTGGATCGGCACGGTCTCGCGATGCTCGCGCAGGTGGAAGGTGGGATTGACGACATCGTGATGCCCGCACCAGGCCCCGGTCAGAATCGTCGAATGGCTGGGCCACGTGATGCTCGGGAAGTTGACGATCGAGCCGTGCGAGAGCATCGCGCCGCGCTCGACCAGGCCGGCGAGATTTGGAATCGCGCCCGGATTGTTGTCGAGCTGATGGCGTAGTTCCGAATGCGACAGGCCGTCGAGCAGGAACATGTACACGCGCGCGGGCGGCGTCGCGCCGTCGTCAATTATCTCGTCGAGCGGCATGCCGTCCTGGCGCTTCACATAAACCTCGGCGGGCGAGCGCGCCGCGTCGAGGCCGGCGATTTTCGGCAATCCCGCGAGGCGCGCGATCGTCGGCGCTACATCGACCTGCCGCGCGTTCAGCTTGAAGAGTCCGCGCCGGACTCCCGGACCGCTGAACACCAGCGGCGCGCGGCATTGCACGACGTCGAGCGCGCCATGCTGCCCCGGCTGGATTCCGTAAGCGTAGGCCTTGGGGCTGACGATCAAGTCGGGCGCGCGCGGACTGTCGAAGAGCTGCGCGATTCGCTCGTACGCGTAAGGATGGCTCATCACGCCGGGTTCGAAGTACGCGCGATTGGGATCGTCGGTGCGATTGACGCCGCGGCCGGCGGCCTCGAGCTCCTCGCCGATCGTCGAGACGATGAACGGGTCCTGATTGGCGATCGGATTCTCGCCGATCTGCTCGACGACTTCGAACGACAGCGCGCCGCGTGCGTCGGAGAAGCGCTTGAATCGAATCATCCCGCGGCGCGACCACACTTCGTAGGCGTCGTCGCGCCACGTGATCGCGAGATCGGCGTAATCGGCGGCCGGGGTCTCGGCGAGCAGCGCGAGGATGGTCGCGTCGCCGGAGTCGTACTGATGCGGATCGAGTCCCTGGCCGCCGCGGCGTTCAGGTCCATATTCGCGCAGCTTGTCGGAATCACGATTCATCTTTTTTCCACATCTCCTTGTCAAAAAAAACCTTGCGCCGCGCGACATGAAGCGTGCAAGCTGTTTATGGCGCGCTACTTAACGTTTCGTTCACATCGTCGATGTGCGCGATAAGGATTGCGTGCGCGCGCGCATTCCCGCAATAGTGAAACCCCCAACGGGGAAAGGCAATCCGTATATGGCGCTGAACGAAGAAACGGGATTCGAATCGAAAATCGGAAAAGGCACCAAGGCTTCCGGAAAACTCAACTTTCGCGGCCCGGTAAAAATCGAGGGCGAAGCGGAAGGCGAGATCACCGGCGATGAAGTTATAATTGCGAGTGGCGCCGTCGTGAGCGCGCGGATTTCCGCCTCGAAGGTCACGATCGCGGGCGCGTTCAGCGGCGAAGTGACCGCCCGCGAACGCGTCGAGTTGATGGCAACGGCCCGAGCGCAGTGCACGATCAACACGCCGAGCCTGGTGCTCAACGAGGGCGCGCAGTTCGACGGCGACTGCAAGATGCCAAATAAAAAGCTCGCCGCATGACGTGCTAATCGCGCCTTCGGACCTCCCAAACCAGTTCTAACAGGGACGAAGTCCCGCATCTTCTCCTGGTACCGGGTGCAGGGGTCACCCCTGCCCAAGGAAGCGTGAAACCCACGGCGGGTTTCACATTAGATTAAGTGAATTCGCGGCTGCGAAAGGCGCGCGATTAGCCCGGGACCAGCACGGTTTCGACGCCTCGCGAATCGCGGCGGCGGAGCAGGCGTCCCGAGTCGTCAATCTCGATTTCTTCGGCGTCGCCCATCAGCGGCTCGTAAATCCACAGATGCGGATCGTTGCCACGCTGTCGGCACGATTGTTTGCTCGTGGCGGCGACGAGGGTGTTCGGATCGATTGCGGCCACCCGCCCGGTCCATCGCGTCTGCCCGCGTTCGCGAATGTGCGCGATCGTCAGCGCGCGGAAGATGATCAGATCGGCATCGACTTCACCATAGCGGCCGAGCTTGGTGGTCAGATCGTTGCGGCTGCCTCCCGCGCTGATGTTGCCGCGCAGAAAATTGTCGATTGATTCGTAACTGGCGTTGCGAGCGAAGGGGCCGCGGCTGTAGCTGACGACGACGCGCCGGACGATGCTGGCGTCGTCGAGTTCCGCTTCGACTTCGTACACGTTGGTGCCGCTGGCGGGGCGTCGAACGCCGTGAATCTTGCCCCATGCCAGCGTTTCGCTCTCGACGGCTATCAACTCATCGGCGCGGCGGATCTCGTAGCGAAATTCACCGTCGGCAATCAGCATGCTCGAAAGCTAACCGCTCGGGTGGGAGCGAACAAGTTTGCCAGCGTCGGCCAGTTGGGCCATTGTGGCGATTCGAAGTCCCGTGGCTGGGCGGGGCGCTCGCACATCGGAGAGGGAAGGCTCAAATGAACTGGCAGGAGTATTACCGATCGCGCACGATTTCACCCGACGAAGCGGCCGCGATGGTGAAGCCCGGGATGCGGGTGGATTTCCCGTTCGCGGCCGGCACCGTGATGCAGCGAGCGCTGGCGGCGCGCGGCAAACAGCTCGAAGGCGTCGTCGATCTCAGGATGGCGTCGCCGCTGATCGACCCGGGATGGCTGGGCGGAGACGTCGCTGGCCGCTTCAGGATCGAGTTCGAACTGTTTATCGGCAACCTGGGGCGTCCGGCGCACGACCGGCATCAGGCTACGTACCTGCCAAATTTATTTTCGACCGGCTTCAAGCCGCACGACGAGCGGCCTGCCGAAGACAAGCCGGTAGATTTCGCGTTCGTCAACGTGACGACGCCCAACGCAAAGGGATTCGTCAGCTTCGGGCCGCATCAGTGGAACAAGCGGATGTACGCGCGGCGCGCGCTTCATGCAGTGGCCGAAGTGGACGCGAACATGACGCGCACTTACGGCGACGTCTACATGCATGTCTCGGAGTTCGAATATTTCGTCGAAGGAACTCCGCCGCCGCCCGACCCGGCAGTTATCGAGCAGGCGCTGGCTGCTATGGACGCTGAAAAACGCAACGGCATCCGCGCTGTAATCGCGGAAGTGGGAGTCGAGCGCATCTGGCCGCTCGTTCAGTACCTGCAGCGCACGCCGCTTGCGAATTTGCGCGTGCTGCTCGGCCTGACGCCGCCGCCCGCGGAGTTCAAGGCGGTCGCGGGATATCTCAGCGAACTGATCGAAGACGGTGCGACGATTCAAATCGGAGTCGGGGATCCCAGCTCGCAAATGCCGCGGCTGGGCGCGTTCGACGGCAAGCACGACCTGGGGCTGCATACGGAGATGGCCGCGCCTGGAATCGCGCGGCTGGTCGACGCGGGAATAATCAACGGACGGCGCAAGACTATCCATCGCGGCAAAGCGGTGGGGGTTGCGTGGTCGGGCTCGGATCCGGACGACTTGCGGATAATCGACGACAACCCTGCGTTCGAGATTTACGATCCGGAGTACGTGCTCAAGCTCGCGACGATCTCCGCGAATTACCGCCAGACGTCGATCAACAACGCGCTCAGCATCGATCTGACCGGGCAGATCAACTCGGAGAGCGTGCTCGGCGCGCAGATGATGAACGGGACGGGCGGACAGCCCGAGACTCACATCGGTGCGTTTCTATGCCCCGGCGGACGCGCGATTACACTCCTCCAATCGACCGCGGTGGGCGGCGCGATCTCACGCATCGTGCCGCAACTCGAAGCCGGCGCGTTGGTGACGATACCGCGTTATTTCGCCGACACTGTAGTGACCGAATTCGGAATCGCGCGGCTGCTGGGCAAGAATCATCGCGAGCGCGCCGCCGAATTGATCGCGATTGCCCACCCGGACCATCGCGCCGAGTTGAGGGAAGCCGCCACCCGGCTGTTCGGTTGATTGTCTCGAAACGCAGCGATGCCGATCGCGACACCGAACATCGCTCAAAACACGGCGTCAAGATCATGATCGAAGAAGCCGAAGCGAAGGGCGATATTCGCGGTTGGGGGTTAATTCACTAGCCGCATCAGTGATTTTCGCGCGTAAGATCGGCGCTTGTAAATCTTTCCGATTCACAATAACCGCCCGCGATACAGTTCCGAATAGCACCACGAGGCTCGGCATATACCGTTAGGCTTGACCTAAGGCTGGAAATAGGCCAATAAGAGGGTCTATAGCGCAGGACAACTTTTGTGATAGTCTGTTTGCCAGCCTAAGAACGGGTAGGCACATTAAAGAGGAAGTGAACGAATGCCGTCCTCGACCAAAGTACTGACAGTCAACGAGCTGGCGGAGTATCTCCGGGTACATCGCTCGACGATCTATCGCCTGCTCAAGAAAGGCCAGTTGCCCGGTTTCAAGATCGGAAGCGACTGGCGCTTCAACGTCGAGGTAATCGACGAATGGCGGCTGCGCCAGGGACCGGGCGTGCTGGAAGAGGAAGTGGCGGATTAGCGGACGGCTTTGAAACGCGGCGGCACCATTCGCCGACTTTCAAAACCGCCCGAGTCTCCGTGACCCGAACTGCCGCCGAAGTCACCTCGGTTCCACAATATTCGTTTGATTTCTCGATTTGAGATCGACGCTCAATTTACATGAGTTGTCGCGTGCAGGCGTGCGCGGCTAAACTGCGACCTCGCAGGGTAAACCGCGCAGAGTCATGCCGACTGATATTTCCGCCAAGACACGGCTGTTCACCGAATCCGTAATCCGCGAGATGACTAGGCGGGCGCTCAAGTGCGGCGCGGTGAACCTGGCGCAGGGATTTCCCGACTTCGCGGCGCCGGCGGAAATCAAGGAAGCGGCGAAGCGCGCGATCGACGAGGAATACAATCAGTACGCGATCACCCACGGCTCGCCGAATTTCCGCCGCGCAATCGCGGACAAGGTGCGCAGCTACAACGGCATCGCGTGCGATCCCGACCGCAACGTCACGGTGACCTGCGGCGCGACTGAGGCGATGATCGCGACGATGCTGGCGGTGATCAACCCGGGCGATGAGGTGATCATTTTCGAGCCGTTTTACGAGAATTACGGGCCCGACGTGATCCTGGCCGGCGCGACGCCGCGCTACGTTGCGCTGCGCGATCCGGATTTTTCGATCGATCGCGCCGAGCTCGAAGCGGCCTTCGGTCCGCGCACCAAGGCAATCGTCATCAACACTCCGCACAATCCGAGCGGCAAGGTCTTCACGCGCTCCGAGCTCGAAGCGATCGCCGCGCTATGCCAGCGGCATGACACGCTGGCGATCACGGACGAGATTTACGAGCACATCATTTACGGCGGCGCGCGCCACGTGTCGATCGCTAGTCTCAAGGAGATGGCCGAGCGGACGGTGACGATCAGCGGGCTGTCGAAGACCTACTCGATTACGGGATGGCGGCTGGCATACGCGATCGCCGACGAAAGAATCACCGCGGCGATTCGCAAGGTGCATGACTTTCTGACGGTCGGCGCGCCGCATCCGCTGCAAGAAGCCGGGGCCGTCGCGCTGCGGTTGCCGGAATCGTTTTATGCGGAGCTGACCGCGATGTACGAACGCAAGCGCGGCGCGCTGTACGCGGCGCTGACGCGCGCGGGCCTGGAATGCAGCAACCCCGACGGCGCGTACTACATCGTGGCGGAGATTGGCGCGCTCGGATTCAAGGACGACTTTGCGGCGGCGGATTTTCTGCTGGATGAAGTCGGCGTCGCCGCGGTGCCCGGCTCAAGCTTCTACCATCGGCCGGAACTGGGGCATCGGAAAATTCGATTCACGTTTTCGAAGAGCGACGAGACGATCGCGTCAGCCGCCGAGCGCCTGAGCCATTTGCAGAAGAAGCTGGCGGCGCACCGCCACTGAAGATCGAGTCAGGAAGCTTTCTTGCCGCCCTGGATGGTGCGCAGGCGCGGGCGCTCGATTCCGCCCGACAGATAGACCAGCACGGTCCACGCGCTGCGCGTGAGCGGGTAGCAGAGCAGCACGCTGCCGCAGGAGACAGCGCTCAGAATGAACATCTCGACGGCGTCAGACAGGTGCGTGGTGAGGGCGAGAATCGCCCAGCAGATCAGGAATGAGCCGGCCGCAACCGCGAAGTCGAGATACATCGCGCCCAGCGTCTCGCCGGGATCCTTCCAGAATATGACGTGACATCGCGGGCATTCGCGGTTCATCTTGAAGTGCGATTTGAAGATCGCGCCGTTGCGACACACCGGGCATCGGCAGTTGAGCGCGCACTTGATGAGGACGGATGCGGAATCTTTCGCCACAATTCTGATATAACCGCGACGCACGCGTGAGGCCAGCGCTGATGTCAGCCGGGAATCAAATTTCAATCGCCGAGATAGCGGCGCCGCACGAAGACTTCTCCCAGGAACAGCATGATCACGAGCGGAATCAGCCACGGATCCGCGCTGCGGCGGAATGCCACGGTCTGACCGCTGTGGCGGGCGATTGCCGCGGGCGTCGCATCGAACGCGCCGTGCGTCGCGGTTGACAGCCGGCGCAGCAGTTCGAGGTTGGGCGGCCTGATGCGCAGCTCGGCGGTGTCGGCAGGGATCGATCCGGCCGCGGCAAATTCACGCTGCTCGAGGATTTTTTCGGAATCGCCCGCTTTGAACATCAGCGTCGCCGCGTACTTGCCGCGCGGCAACGGGCCAACTTCGCCGCGATAGGTCGAGGCATCAGCCTCAGTCATCGCAACGTCGACGGCGCGTCCCGGCCCGGTTATCCGGCAGACCAAATTGCTGACGGGATCGGGATCGGCCTTCTCCGCCTCGATCGCGACGGAGCCGTCGGGCGCGCCATGGACGCGCATCGTGAACATGCCGGAGTCGCCCTGGCGCATCGTCCAGCCCGCCAACTGCGACCAGAATTCCGCGTAACGGTTCCATCGAATCCAGCTGAGCGTGGCGAGCGAGTCGGGATCGGCGGCGAAAATCGCAGCGCGGCCGAGTCCATACTGCCACGACGCCAGCAACGGCGCAGTTTTGTCGGCGCGCGCGACTTTGAGCGTGACTTGCGCGCCGTCTTTGGGCTCGGTCGCGGCGAAGAAATCTATCGGCGGAATCTCCTTGATGCCGATGCCTGAGAGCATCGCGGTCGCCTCGCCTGCTTCGACCGTGGTGCGATCCTGCTTGCGCCGGTTCATCGCCTGGCGCGTCAATCCGACCAGCAGGAGCGGCAGCTTCTCGATATCCTGCACGCGATAGAAGATGCCGCCGGTCGCATTCGCGAAGTCCTGCAGCAGTTCGAGATTGGCGAGGTCGGGGCCGATGCGGATGGTCGAGACGGGAATGTGCTGACGCGCAAACTCGGCGATCAGGTCGTCGTGGTCGTGATACTGGCGGTTGGTATCGCCGTCGGTGAGCAGAATGACCTGCCTAACCGGGATGCCGCTCTGCAGAATCTCGCGTTCCGCGATTTCGAGCGCGTCCTTGAAGTCGGTGCCCCCGCCGGGTTGCAGGCGGTCGATGCGGTTTTCGAGCTCGCCGCGGTCCTCGCCGAGCGGCTGCAGATGCGCAAGCACGTACGGCTGCGAATCGAACGCGATCACGCCGGCGAAGTCGGTATCGTCGAGCTGGCGCAGCAGCGCGATCGCGGCTTCCTTGGCGTAGCGGATGCGCTCGCCGTCGCGCACCGCAGGATAGCGCGAGTCGTAACTCATCGAGTTCGACCGATCGATGCATAGGTAAACAGCGATCGGCTCGCGCGACGGCGGCGGGGGCTGCGGCAGGAATTTCACGGGCAACGCCTTTTCCAGCTCGCCGCCCGCCAGGCTCTCTTCGCGTAGCGTGTCGCCCGTCGCGACGAGGCCGCCACCGTAGTCAGCCACGTAGCGATTGAGCGCGTGCTGCGCGCCAGGCGTCAGCGATCCCGCGGGCACGTCGTCGAGGATGACGAGCTGATATGGCAAATAATCCGCGGCGTGTTCGCTCAGGCTCCGCGGCGACACGAAATCAATTTTGTAGTTGCGCATCTTGAGCGCAGTCACCAAGCTTTCCGGCACTGTCGCCGAGACGATCAGAATACGCGGCGCGCCGGTCACGGTAAGAGGCGCCTCGACCCGCGGATTGAGCGCAACTCGCGGAGGAGCAATCGAAACTTCCGCGCTCATCAAGTATGCGCCCGCGCGCTCGAGCCGATACGGCAGCTCGAAGCGGTTCAACCCCGGCTTGAGCGTAATCGCTTGCGCGCCGACCGCAGTGTCGTCCCGGTTGAGCTTGAGCGTCGCGGAGACCGGTGACTGCGATTCACTCTCGACGTCGATTCTGAAGGCAAACCGCTGATCGGCGCGCACCGAGTCAGGGGAATAGAAATTAGTTACCGCGACCCGCTCGGTAGCCGACGGCGGAGGCGCGGCGGCGAAGATTCGCACTCCGTCTTCGAGCATCGCGGGCACCTCGCTCAGCGCGGAATCCTCGGTCTCGTTGCCGTCGCTCAGCAGCACGATCCGTTTGTCCGATTCCGGCGCGAACAAACTCTCAGCCGCCGTCAACGCGCCCGCGATATTGGTGGCTCCCCCGTCGGCGCCTTCGCCAAAATTGCCCAGCAGCCGGGGATCGGTCAAAGGTGCGAGCAACCGCGCGTCGCGGCCGAACCCGACGATCCCGAGCTGGTCGGTCGGCGCCATCGCAGTCTTCAACTGTTCGATCTGCCCGCGCATCCACTCCTGCTGATCGGGCGACACCGAGCGCGATTCGTCCAACGCCGCGACCACCGCGACACTTTGCGCTGCGATACGCCCCGGGATGCGCAATCCCGCGAGCATCGCGACCAGCGCCACAACGCACAACGCACGAAGCGTCGCAGTCGCAGCACCCGCCAGCCGCATCCCGGCGCGCATCGCCAGAATTCCCGGCGTCGCGGCGAGCGGCACCAGCACGAGCAGCCACAGCAGATGCGGCCGATCAAACATGGCGCATCCCCCAGCGGCCGGCGTGGCCAATCAGCATCGCGGATTCGATCGTGAGCGCGAGCAACGCCAGCGCGATCAAAATAAAGATCAGCGGCTGCACTTGCCTGGCTGATTGCGGGTTCGAAATCGCAGCCGCCCTTCCCACCGGCGCGCTCGCTTCGGCCTGCGGTTTTGCGCCGATATCGGACTCGGCGGCGTCGTAATAGTTGGCGAGCACCTGCGTCGTCGCGCCGCCCGACTCGATTGTGTAGCGTCCGGCTTGCAGCGGACGCATTCGCACGCGGCCCCATTTGTCTGCCCCGACTGTGCGGACGCTTGCGTCGGGCTGCGTGACGCGCGCGGTCCCGGTCGCGGGCACGCTCACGTCGGCGCCGGTCGGCACGATCAAAATATCGCGCGGCGCGGTCAGTTGTTTGACGAGATCGACTGTCAGCACCAGCGCGTCGAGATGATCGGCGGCGAGCAGAAGATGATCGCGCACGTCGAATGCCAGCACGCCGACCGGACCGGCTGAAGCGCGTCCGATCGCGGCCAACGGAATCGACGAATGACCGGGACCCGCCGCGGTCGCAATCAGGTCCATCCATTCGGGGAGCGCGACGAGTCGCGTCGCACCCAGAGTCAGCGATTCGAGCGCCGGCGATTCGCCCGTCGCGTCACCGCGAATATCGGCGCTCGGCATCGTTCCATAGACGGAGATTCCAGTCGCGTTCGACGCGCTCTTCGAGGCCTGTGGCGGATAAATGAGCAGCGTGGACGCCGCCGCTACCGGCACGTAGCAATCATGCATCACAACCAGCTCGAGCGGCTTCGCTTTCGGCCCCGACGCGTTCGCGGGCGCAACGTACTTTGCGGGATCTGCCGTCTCGATTTGGAAATTCGCGTTGACCGCGAGCAGCACGCGCGCGATATCGTCGCGCACCGCTGCGTCCGGCGAGAGCACCAGCACCTGCGCCGCGCGATCGGACGGGGCGTACGCGTAGCGGCTGTTGTCCGCATCGATCGCATCGGGAGTCAGGATTCGCGCGTGCAACACACCGCCCGACTTGAGCGGTCCGAACGAGGCCACGACCTGTTCGCGCGGCGCAAGCATCATGGTCTGATGAAACTCCTCGCTGTCGCCGAGATCGATCGCCAGTTCTGCCGGATGAGGCCGCGCGGAGAAATTGCGAATCACGGCGCGGCCGCGCGTCGAGCCCGGGATGCCGGGATCGAGCGACACGATCGCAAGATTGGAATCGCCGGAGCCGACCTGGTGGAAATTCACGCGCGTGGTCGAGCCGGCGTCGGCGAGAATCGCGGGCGCCGGCGGCCGATCGGCGAACAGATCGATTTCCGACGCGCCGCGCGCGCGAATCAGCGCCGCTCTCAGAGCCGCCGTGCGCGCAGGCACCGCCATCGGCACGAGATCGCCGAGCGCCTTGCGCAGATCGGCCAGGTTCGCCGTCTGCGGATGACGCACCTGCGCCTCGAGCGCGTATCCGATTACGCTGAACTCGTCGCCGACCGGCGCTTGATCGATTATCTGCGTCGCCTGCTGGCGGGCCTCGTCCAGGCGCGTGCCGGAACCGTCGCGCGCACTCATCCCGGCGCCGAGATCGAACACCAGCGCATGGCTGCGGCCGTGACCGGGCGACGGCGGCCTCATCACGTAAAGTCCCGCGATCGCAAACGTCAGCGCGGTCAGCGTCAGCATTTCGAGCCAGAACAGCGGGTCGATCCGCACGTGACGGACGCTCGCGACCGGCGCGGGCGCTTCGTCGAAGAGCATCAGGCTCGACACTTCGATGGTCGGACGCGAGCGCGAGCGCAGATAAATCAGCACCAACAGCGCGAGGCTGAGTCCATAAACGAAGTTCTGGGGATTCAGAAGACCCACAGCTATCTCACAATTCCCAGCAGCGGCAGTTCGCGTTCCATGAAGTTGTCCAGGTTGCCCGCGCCGAACGCCTGCGCATAAGTAATCGCGTGCGCCGTACAGATCGCGCGGATGCGCGCGGCGATCTTTTCGATGTTGCGCCGGAGCGCCGCGGCCGTCGCCGGCCCGAGCACGGTCTCGCGAACTTCGCCGGTCTCCGCATCGCGCACCCGGAACAGTCCCGGCGGATACGCGGCGGTGCTTTCCTGCTCGCCCATCACATGGATAACTTTTACATCGTGGCGCGCCGCCACCAGCCGTTTGAGCGCATCCTCGACGTCGAGTTCGTTCACGAGAAAATCTGAGATGACGACGACCGTCCCTGCCGGCCGGCGCTGCAGCAGCAATTCGTCGACCGCCGCGCCCAGCCGGGTCTCGCCGCCCGCTCTCACCGACGTCACGAACGGCTTGAAGTTGAGGTACGACTCGCGGCGGCGATGGAACTGCGTTGCCTCGAACTTCATCGCCCCGCGATGCATCGCGAACGCGCCGATTCGCACCGCGTCGTTGTCGGCCATCCCGATGTACGCGAGCGACGCACCGATCGCGAGCGCCAGCCCCAGCTTGTCGTCGCGCTCCGGCAATCCCATCGACGCGCTCGCATCGACCAGCGCGGTAACCTCGACCTGACGATCGGCGCGATAAGTTCGCAGCATCAATTCGTCGAGCCGCGCGAACGCGTTCCAATCGAGGAAGCGCAGATCGTCGCCGGGCGCGTAGTCTTTGAAATTTTCAGGTTCGATTCCGAGTCCCTGGACTCTGCCCAACGCGCGCTGGCCCGCGCGCACGGTGCGGGCGCGCTTGATGCCCAGCACCAGGCGGTCGAGCTTGCGCAAATACTCCGGCTCGAACGCGCGCGCCTCCAGCATCTGACCGCCTATACTTTCGCGCCGCGAACCGACTTGATTACGCGCTCGACAATGTGCGCGGCGTCGATTCCGTCGGATAGCGCGGCGTAGTTGAGCATGATGCGATGGGCGAGCGCGGCCACCGCAACGTGCTCGATATCTTCACGCGCGATATTGGCGCGCCCGTCGAGCAGCGCGCGCACCTTGGCGCCCAGGATAAGCGCCTGCGCGCCGCGCGGACTCGACCCGAACATCACGTAACGATTGACCATCTCATCGTGCACGGCCTTGGCCTCGTCGGTCACGAAGCGCGAGTTCTGCGGCTGCGTCGCCCGCACCAGCCGCGCCGCGTAAATCTCCATCGCTGGAGCAGCCATCACCTCGCGCACCAGCCGCTTGAGGGATTCGATTCGCTCGGGCGCTTCGTCGGCGTGAAAGACCGCCTCGATTCCCGCCTCTTCGGGACCGGTCGTCGACGAGATGATCCGCGTCAACTCGCCTTCGTCGGGATAGTTCAGACGGACTTTGAACAGGAAGCGATCGAGTTGCGCTTCGGGCAGCGGATAAGTGCCTTCCATCTCGATCGGATTCAGCGTCGCCATCACGAAGTACGGCGGCTTGAGGCGGTAGGTCGTGCCTGACACCGTCACCTGCAGCTCCGCCATCGCTTCGAGCAGCGCGGACTGCGTCTTCGGCGTCGCGCGATTGATTTCGTCGCCGAGCAGGATATGGCAAAACGCGGGCCCCGGCTGAAAGGTGAACTCGCGGCGTCCATCTTCGCCCGACAAAATCACGCGCGTGCCCGTGATATCCGCCGGCATCAGATCGACGGTGAACTGAATCCGGTTGAAGCTCAGATTGAGCGCGAGCCCCAGAGTTTTTACCAGCGTCGTTTTGCCTGTCCCCGGCACGCCTTCGATCAGCACGTGGCCGCCCGCGAACAGCGCCGACAGCAACTCCTCCACGGCCTGATCGTGGCCGATGATCATCTTGTGAATCTCGGCCTGGACACGCCGAAACGTCCGGGCGAAATCCGCCACCGTCGGCGTTTCCGCCTGCACGTCACTCATCTTTCGAAGACCTTCTTGATTGTGTTTCGATCTTCCGCCGGCACCGCGGCGCGCGCCACCGGTTCGTCCGGCTCCTGGTTCAGGCTGAGAGGAGTGCGGACTTTGGGCGGGACGTAGGCGTGACCGGCGCTCTTCGCGCCGTGGTCCACGGGCCGCGCTTCGATTGCGATTTCGAAACCCTCGCTGCCCAGCTTCGCCGTCGCAGGCGCGCCGAACAGGCTGTCAGGATCGGCGCCGATTCCATGCGCCTCGCCGCCGTTGCTGCTGTTCTCGCCGCTTTGCTGGATGCTGCGATCAGTCGCGCCTTCGTCCTTGTTGGGATTGTCCTTGCCCGCGTCGGATTCCACGCCAGCCTCGCCGGTGCCGCCGGCCGAAGGTTGCGAATTCGGTTGGCGCGAATCGTCTTCCCGCGGCAGATCGATCGCGCCGTTGGACTTGGGTTGGTCCTGTTTAAACTGTCCGGCGACCTCGCCATGCCGATTCTTCGGCGCATCGGGAGCGCGATGAATTTCATTTCGATCCTGGTCGCCTTTCGCATCCGCCAGTCGCAGGTTGAGGCGCTGCTTGGAGGCCGCCTGCTGCCCGGTCAGCTTGTTCTGCAGATTCCCCGCCATGTCGCGCGCGCGGTCGACCAGCTGGTTCAGCGAGTTGCCGGCAACGTCGCCGCCGGCCGCACTCTCGCGAGCCAGCTTGTCTTCGAGCCGGCGCATTGTCGCGGCGTCCGCCGTCACCGGCATCCCCGATTCATCGCCCGGATCGGCGGGCCGCAGATGCAGGTCGTCAAGATCGACGGTCAGGTCGTCCTGCCCGCTGTCGCCGGTTATCTGTGGCGCGTGCTTGATTTTTGAAATCGGAAACGCCAGCGCTGCCAGCACGATTGCTCCTGCCAGCGGATAAATGCCGCGCGAGACGCGACGCCGCTCGATTTTCGGAGCCGCGAATTCGTCCTGGTAGCCGAGCGTATCTTCAACGAGGTACGACCACAGCGGACCGCGAGTTTCGCTATGCGCCAGCGCGACAACCGTCGAGAGGCGCCCCTTCAGCTCGGCGCGATCGTCGGCAATCGCCGCGGCACGGACCGCGCTGGCGCGCATCCGCCATCCGGCGCCGATCGCGCCCGCGATACCGATGAC
>JBAWCX010000157.1:0-3683 GCA_049590495.1 Binatus sp. (SeqCode) | reverse complement strand
GCGCCGTCGAGCACCGCGCCGGTGTTGCCGACCTCGACGCCGGTGCGATGGTCCTTGACCATCTGGTACGGCTGCAGCACGTACGAACGAATCTGGCTGCCCCAGGCGATATCTTTTTTGTCCTTGCTGAACTTCTCGAGCTCTTCTTTTTTCTTGCGCTGCTCGAGTTCGAACAGCCGCGCGCGCAATATCTTCATCGCCATCGCGCGGTTCTTATGCTGCGAGCGTTCGTTCTGGCAGGTCACGACGATATTGGTCGGGAGATGCGTGAAGCGCACGGCCGAGTCGGTCTTGTTGACGTGCTGGCCGCCCGCACCCGACGCGCGAAACGTATCGATTCGCAAATCGGCGGGATTGATAACTATCTCGATCGTGTCGTCAACCTCCGGGAAAACGAAGACCGACGCGAACGAGGTATGACGCCGCGCGTTCGAGTCGTACGGCGAAATCCGCACCAGCCGATGAATCCCGGCCTCGGCCCGCAGGTATCCATACGCGAAATCGCCTTCGACGGTGACCGTTGCGCTCTTGATCCCCGCGCCGTCGCCCGGCTGCAAGTCCGCAATTTCGGTTTTGAAGCCGCGCCGCTCGGCCCATCGCAGATACAGCCGCAGCAGCATCTCGGCCCAGTCCTGCGCCTCCTGGCCGCCAGCGCCGGGATGGATCGAGAGGATCGCGCCGAGGCGATCGTACTCGCCACTCAGCATCAGCCGCAGCTCCTGGCGATCGAGCTCGGTCCGCGACGCGTCCAGGGCGGACGCGGTCTCGCGCGCCGCTTCGGAATCCTCGCCGCCTTCCTCTTCGGCCATCTGCAGGAACACGCGCGCCTCGTCGAGTTTGTCGCGCAGCATCTTGTAGCCCGCGAGCTGAGCGCGAATCTGCTCCTGCTCCTTGAGGGAGGCTTGCGCGGTCTCCTGGCGATCCCAGAAGCCGGGCTTGGCGGATTGTTCGACGAGAGTGTTCTGGCGGGCGGTCAGTGCGGGGACGTCAAAGACGCCTCCCGAGCTTTTCGGCGCGGTCATCAAACTCGGAAAGCTGCTGTCTCATATCGCTGAGCATCGGAAGTTACACCTCACGCCGGCATCGACCGACGACGCAGTTATCATGCCACGAACAGTCGCCCGGATTAATGGGGCCTGCCGTTGGCCGCAAGGCGGCGCGATCGGCTGACCTCAACTTCAAGCGTTGCCGTGCCCGGCCATCGCCACGCGACCATCAGACCAATTGCCGTCAGCACGAAACAAGTCTCCGCGAACAAATCGCCCACGAACGTGTATACCGTCCGCACCGGCCGCCATGAGACGTCAACTATCTCCGTGCCGCGCGTGAACAACGGTGTCCGATTCGTGATTCGTCCCGACGGCTCGATCAGTGCGCTGATTCCCGTGTTCGCCACCCGCACCATCGGGACCTTGGTCTCGACCGAGCGCATCGCCGCCATCGCGAGCACCTGGTAAGGCGCCGAACTCTCGCCGTACCACGCGTCGTTGGTGATGTTCACGAGCACGTCGGCGCCGTCGTTCACCTCGCGCCGCGTGAGATCGGGGAAAATACTTTCGTAGCAGATCAGAATTCCGAGCTTGGCACCCTTGAAGTCGAACAGCGTCTGCTCTTTGCCGGGAACCAGATCGCCCATGCCCTGCACGACCTTGTTGACGAAGAAGCCGAGAATAGCGCGCGCCGGAACGTACTCGCCGAATGGCACCAGCTCGATCTTGTCGTAATGCGCGGCCACGTCGCCCTTGTCCGACACCAGGTACGCGCGGTTGTAGAATCCCAGGCGCCCATCGATTTGTGCCAGTGCCGGTGCTCCGAACAAAAGCGGCTCGCCGAGATTGCGCGCGAGCGTCAGCAGCGCGGTGCGATATGCCTCGTCGCCGGCGAGCTCGGCAGGATATCGATCGTCGGGCTGAAACAGAAACGCCGCCGCCGCCTCAGGCCAGACGATCAGGTCGGCGCCGCGCTTCGCCGCGTTCGCGGTTTCGTCCTGATAAACTCCGTAACTCTCGGGCAGGAACTTCGGATCCCACTTTAGCGATTGCGGGATATTACCCTGCACCATCGCGACCTTGAAACTGCCCGCGCTCGGCGCGTTCTTGAGATTGCTGATTCGCCACGCGCCGAACGCGACCATCGCGATCATCATCGCGGTCAGCGTGCTCAGGCTGATGGTCTGCAGGCGATAAACGCCGCGGCGGAAAATCACGACGTAGACCACGGCATTGAAGAACACGATCAGCGCCGAAACTCCGTACACGCCGGTGAATTCGGCGAACTGAATCAATTCGAGATTGCGATAAGCCGCGTAGCCGAGCAGGTTCCACGGGAAAGACGCGGGAACGTAGGTGCGAAACCATTCGAGCGCCGCCCACGCTACCGGCATCGTGATCACAGCTGGGATTCGCGTCCGCCGCGCGATGAATTCACCGGCCCAAATCGCAACCGCGGTGTTGATCGCGACGATTCCCGCCAGCGCCAGCATCGGGAAGATCGCAAATGCCATGTGCACGTCGGCGAAGTCGTGCAGCGGAATCGGAATCCAGTAAAGCGATACGACGTACGAGGCGAATCCCTGCAGGTATGCCCACCAGAAAACGCGCCGCATGCTTTCGCCTTCGATCACGTAGAAGAGCGGCACCAGCGCCACCCACGCCAGCAGACCGTAATCGAACTTCGGAAACGCCAGCCCCATCGCGAGACCGCTGGCTACGGCGAGCGCCGCGCGGGTTGCGTTGTTCGACGGCATCGTCAGGCGGGGGAGCCAAACATCTCGGCAAGAGGAATCACGCCGGCGCACGGCGGCCGGCCGTTGAAGCGCTCGAAAATCTCGTCCACGTCCTTCCAGTTCTCGACCAGTGCGGCTGCCAGCGGCGGCTCGAACGGCAAGTCGCCGGCGGCGCGCCATTCGCGCTCGAAGCTCCAATCGACCGGCGGATTCTTGTCGATCTCAAGAGACACCACGCGCCAGCTCTCCTCCGGAGCGAGGATCTTTTTCGCCTCGCGCCATGGCAGGTAAATTACTGGCCGCGCACCCATCGTGAAAGCATACCGCTTGTCGACCGCGATCCCGAATGGTTCGTAGCGGCGGCGATTGCGCCGGTCGAGAATCGTGCGCAGCTCGCCAATAGGCACGTCGAACATGCAGACCGCGGGATGCGCGCCGCGAACCATCCGGCTGCCGCCGCGAATCACGCCATCCTTGAGAATGGCCACCAGGTTGTCCAGCGCGGTCGCGGAGGTCGAGGCGCGCGTGAAATGCGTCAGCATCGCGACCGCGGGAATCCGGGCGGGCGCGCGCTTCATCGCGACGATACGCGCCTTTGATCGATCTTCGCCGCCAGCGTTCGCTCGCGCGCGAACATCCGGCGCGCGTCGGCCGGCGAGCGTTCGTGGTCGTAGCCGATCAGATGCAGAAATCCGTGAATCAGGAGGCGGCGAAGTCGCAACGCGGGGCTGACGCGAAACTCGCGCGCCTGTCGGAGCGCAGTGTCGATCGAAATCACCACGTCGCCGACCGGAAGTCCGGGACTGTTCTTCACGCTGCGGGGATTCGGCGGCGCGGCGCCGGCTTGTTAGATTTGCGAGAACGATAGGACGTCGGTGGCGGCGTCGATTCCGCGAAAATCGCGATTCAGCCGGCGGATCGCGAGGTCTGAGGTCAGCGTGAGCGACAACTCGCACTT
>JBAWCX010000156.1:0-4285 GCA_049590495.1 Binatus sp. (SeqCode) | reverse complement strand
TCGGCCAGCCGGATCGGATGATGCAACGGCATCAGGTTGACCGCGATGCCGAGGCGGATGTTGGTCGTGCGCTCGGCGATCGCGGCAAGAAGCATGAGCGGCGTCGGCATCACGGAGAAGCGCGGCGCGAAATGCACCTCGGCGAGCCACACGGTGTTGAAGCCGAGGCGATCGGCCTCGGCTGCTTCAGCGATTAACTCGCGATAGCGCTCAGTAGTGATTTGATTGGCGGCCTCGGGTAGCTGGTAGAAGATATCGAACTTCACTTTTTTTACTTTTTACTGGCTCGCCTCAATACTCGCCAATAGCGGCGACGCGCTCGCGATGGAACGCGGGCGAGCCGAAGTAGGACTCGTTGAAGCGCGCGCGCTTGAACCACAGATGCATATCGTGCTCCCAGGTGAAACCGATTCCGCCGTGCATCAGAACGGCGCGGTCGGTGCCGCGGCTGTAGATATCGCACAGACGCGCCTTCGCCATCGAGGCGGCGCGCACAGCATCGGGAGCGTTGTTATCGAGTGCGTAAGCCGCATACCAGAGCAACGCGCGCGCGGGCTCGAGGTCGGCGACAATTTCGGCGGCCGCGTGCTTGAGCGCCTGGAACGATCCGATCGGCTTGCCGAACTGCTCGCGAACTTTCGAGTAATCGACCGCCATCTCGAGCGCGCGTTCAGTGCCGCCGAGCGAATCGGCCGCGACTGCAACGGCGGCGACGTCGATCAGCTTTGCGAAAAGACCCGTGCCGCCGTGAAGCCGCTCGGCGGGAGCGCCCGTGAGCTCGACGCTCGACACGCGGCGGGTGAGGTCCAGGTTTTTCAGCGAACGAATCGTGACGCCCGGCGCTTTCGCATCGACGACGAACAGAAAGATGTCAGAGTCACGCTTGGCCGCGACGACGATAAAGTCGGCGACACCGGCATACGGCACGAACATCTTGGTGCCGCTGAGATGCCATCCCGCGCCGCTTTTCGTAGCTATCGCTTTGATGTCGCGAGTGTCGATACTGCCGGCGCTCTCGACAACTGCGACGGTGCCGATTGCCTTGCCCTCGGCAAGTGGGATGAGCCACTTTTCCTTGAGCAGTTCGGAGCCGCTGAGCTTGAGCGCGCTGGCCGCAAGCACGCCCGAGAACAGAAACGGACCCGGCATCGCAGCGTAGCCGCCCTCTTCGAGAATCATCGCCATCTCGAGCATCCCGAGTCCGGCGCCGCCGAATTTCTCAGGCACGATCAGCCCGCTCCATCCGAGCTTCGCGATATGGTCGTAGAGTTCGCGCGGATAGCCGTCCTCGGTCGCCATTGCCTTGCGCACGAATGTGGTCGGGCACTCGCCGCTCAGAAATGCGCGCGCGCTTTCCTTGAGCTGCTGTTGTTCTTCGCTAAGTCCGAAATCCATACCTAACCCCTAACTCCTTCCCATCGTGGGAAGGGGAACCGGTCGCGTTGGAAAAAACTTCCTACAGGGACGAAGTCCCGCATCTTTCTCCTAGCACTGGGTGCAGGGGTCACCCCTGCCCAAGGAAGTGTGAAACCCACGGAGGGGTTTCAATTAGATAAAGTGACTTGCCTTCCCTTCATCGCGATTTCGGCATCTTCAGGCCGCGCTCTGCGATTATGTTTTTCTGGATGTGCGAGGTGCCGCCGCCGATCACCAGCCCCAGCGAGAACATCCACTCATACGGCCAGTAAGCGTGATCGAGCGCGGCTTGGTCGTCACGCGCGAGCATCGAGTAGTCGCCAAGCGCTTCCATCGCGGCCGTGGCGAGATCGTGATTCAACTCGGTGCCGACGAGCTTGTTGATCATCGCTTCGACCCCCGGGTTCCTGCCGCGAATCTGATCGGTGAGCTGGCGCAGCGCATGAAAGCGCATCGCCTCGACGCGGATCTCCAGCTCGGCGAGTCGCTGGCGGAAGACCGGGTCCTCGGTGAGCGGGCGTCCGCCGCGCGTGATCGATTTCGCCAGTGCCAGCAGGCGGTTGAAGCGCTGCTCGCTGCCGCTGGCGGAGCCGAGCATGTTGCGCTCGTGAAAGAGCGTGGCGTTGGCGACGATCCATCCTTCGTTGAGCTTGGCGACCAGGTTTCTGCGCGGCACGCGGACATTGTCGAAGAAAACTTCATTGAAGCCGCGATCGCCGGTCATCTGCACGAGCGGACGCACCGTGATTCCGGGCGTGTGCATGTCGATAAGGATGTACGAAATGCCGCGATGCTTGGGCGCCTCGGGGTCGGTGCGCACCAGGCAGAACATCATGTCGGCGTATTGCGCGCCCGAGGTCCAGACTTTCTGGCCGTTGACGACGAACTCGTCGCCGACAATCTCCGCGCGCGTCTTCAGCGACGCGAGGTCGGAGCCCGCGCCGGGCTCTGAGTAGCCTTGGCACCAGATTTCTTCGCCGGTGAGAATTTTCGGCAGGTAGCGATGCTTCTGTTCCTCGCTGCCCCACGAGACGAGCGTCGGCCCGAGCATCCCGAGCCCCGACCCGCCGACGAGGTACGGCGCCTTCGCGCGGACCATCTCATCGTTGACGATCGATTGGCGCACCGGGTCCATCGCCTGCCCGCCATATTCTTTCGGCCATGCGAGCGCGACGTAGCCGGCCTCGTACAAGCGGCGTTGCCATGCCTTGGCCCTCGCGAGCCATGCCTTGTCGTCGCGGCCCTCGCGATTATCGGAAAGGCCGCTGGCCGGCATGTTCTCGGCGAGCCAGCCGCGAACTTTCAGGCGAAATGCTTCTTCTTCCGGCGTGAATTGAAGATCCATAGGCACTCCTGCGGTCGTGATGAATTTCGTGCGTACCGCGGCTTGCGGCCCAGCATAGTCAAAACCGCGGCGCCGCGAAAAGCGCGTATCGCCGCTAATCTGTTATTGTCGAAGCAGCGATTTTCGCATCGCCTGATGTTTAGTCTGCGGATGAAGCCATACGCTCATAATCGCCGGGCAGAATGACGGGTCGTCAACCTCGCCGGTGCTCGAATCGTTGAAATAGGCAAACGTCCGGTTGGTGTCCGAGCAGAAGATGACGATCTGATCGCCTTGCTGAACGTTGGGGAGGAGCTTCCTCATTTCCGCCTGCCAGATTCTAAGTTTGCTCTCGTCGCCAACTTTGAGGTCGCGCATCTCAGCGATCGCGTTGTTAACCAAAGTGTCGGCGGGAACAGCCCGGCCCGGCTCGATTTCGAGCGCGTGAGGCGCGGCCGCCGACCATCGCGGGCCTACAATCCACAACGTCGCATCGTACACCCGGACTCCCCACCACGATTGGCGGCCTTTCCCGAACGGATGCATTCCCGGAGCCTTGGAAAGCACCTGCGGCGGCAACGGCCTATGGCCACCCGGCGCGGCGATCACGGAAGTAGCGGAAATCAGAACCAGGAGCATGATTGCGAATCGAGAGAAGGCAGCGCCGGCGCAAATCTTATGTGGCATAAAGGGCACTAATAGTACTTGTCTGTACCAGGCGCGTTAAGACAGCAACCTCGGCTGGAGACCGCGGTTGCGAAACCTCCATGGCCCTGCCACGGATAGCCGATGGTATTTACGAAACGACTTCGCGAGCCAATCATGCGCGGCGAAGTCACGTGCAGCGTCAGGATTTGGCGCAGGCTGCATGTCAAAGTAGGCGGACACTACAGCTTGGGCGAAGGGTTCATCGAAGTGACCTCGATCCGGCGGATCACGCTCGCGGAGGTCACGCCGGAACTGGCGAGACGCTCAGGCTTCGCGGGTCTCGTCGATCTGCCGAAGGTGGCAAAACATGGGCCGGGCGAGAATGTCTATCTGATAGACTTCGAATACCATGCAGACACGCCGATTGCCCGCTGAAATCAGCGTTGTTAGAGTTTGGAGTTAGACCAAGATTCGGCGATAGACCGGGGTTCACCAGATGGCGACGACGATCACGAGCGAATGTATCAACTGCGGAGCATGCGAGCCCGAGTGTCCCAATACCGCGATTTACGCGGGCGGAGTGCCGTGGGAGCTTAACGGCGCAACGAGTCCCGCGATCGCGCAGGACATCTATTACATCGTGCCGTCGAAGTGCACCGAATGCGTCGGCTTTCACGACCATGAGGCGTGCGCCGCGGTATGCCCCGTCGATTGTTGCATCCCCGACCCGGCCAATCTCGAGAGCGAGGGCGTGTTGCTCGCGCGCGCCCGCGAACTGCATCCGGAGACTACGTTCCCCGACGACGCACCGTCGCGCTTTCGCAAAGAAGGTGGAGCGACAGCGCCGCCGTCCGCGGAACCTGCGGCGAATGGCGCAACGGTCGCAGCGCCCAAGCC
>JBAWCX010000155.1:0-6679 GCA_049590495.1 Binatus sp. (SeqCode) | reverse complement strand
TTTTCCGGAACGTCGATCTCGTCGATCTCGATGTCAGTGCGGAAATTCCCGGCCTCGTCGAAGACTTTGCCCTCCTCGACCAGATGGCGGTAAACCTCCTCGACGAAGAATGGATACCCCTGGCTTTCCTCAAAGATGAGGTTCACCAGACGGTCCGGAGCTGGCTTTTGGCCGAGGCCCTGCAACATTTGCGCGACGGCGTCCCTTGATAGACCGCCCAGCTTCAGCGGACGAACACCCATTCGAATCAGCTCTTCCAGGGTTCTGACCAGCGCGGAATTGTGCTCCGAATATCCCTCACGATAGGTGCCGATGATCACTACAGGGAGCTGAGCGATCCGATTGGCGAGATGAATCAGAAGCGCGAGCGTCGATTCGTCGGCCCATTGAAGGTCTTCGAGGATGGCCAACTGCGAGCGGTGTTCTGCGGCGCGCCCCAGCGCCTCAGAGAAGCTCTGGAAAAGATAGCGGCGCTTCTGCGCCGCGGGCAGTTCCAAGGGTTGCGGAATATCCGGAAAAACCCGCCGAAGGCTGGGCGCCATCTGGGCCAGTTCGGCGACGTTTTCGCCGATCTGCCGGCGGAAATCATCGAGACTCGCCGCCTGCGCCAGAGTGCTTTCAATGATCTCGACGAAGGGGAGAAACGGAAACGGTTCGTCTCTTTCGTAACAGTGCCCGACCGTGCATCGGAAGCCAACGCGCCAGGCGTAATCCGACATCTCCCTTGCCAAACGGCTCTTGCCTACCCCGGGTCCGCCGCCGAGCATGATCAGCGAACCGTGACCGCCGAGCGCGCGATCGATTGCCGCTCGAATCGCCCCGAATTCAGGTTCCCGCCCCACAAAAGAAGTTCGTTGCGCCAGCGAGAATTCCGAAACTCCCAGCAAAACGGGCGAGCTGCGCGGATGGTCGACATGCACCGGAGCGACATCGCCGCTGGAAGCCGGCTTTTGCTCCGGCTCGATGGTCGATTCACTGAATTTCCACGCGATCGGGGAATCGGGGTCGGGCTGGTAGGAGCAAAAGGTGCCCGTCTTGATGCATCGCGACAGGATCTCCCCAAGCGCGGCATCGCTCTGTTCGATTCTTTCCAGTACCGCCTTGATCGTCTTGGTAATGCTCTGGCGGGCGCGTTCCGAAGCCGACGCCGCACGGCGATTACGTCCGCCGAGTCCCACGGCGCGCGAGAGTTCCGAGGTCAGTGCGTCCATCTCCTGTTCGGCCTGCTCGGCGCGCTCGACATTTCCGGCGGCCTTGGCTTCTTCCAAATCTTCCCGCAATTCGGAGAGCCGGCGCCGGTAAGCGACCTTGGCTTGGTCGTCGAGCATCTCGCCCGCGTCGCCCAGACTTGCGATATGAATTCCCGCCTTTTCGAGTTCCTCATCGCCGCGAGGCAAGCCCTGCGCCAATTGATTGGTTTCATCATCGTCGTGCTGCCCTGCGATTCCACCGACCAGGTCGAGCACGTGAAATTCCATCCCAGGGTGACGGAGCAGATGGGCGAGGTATCCGAGCCCCTTGGTGTCCTTCAGACGAAGGGATTTCCCGCCGTAGCCAACGGCCCAATACTCACCTTCTTTGCGGAACACGCCGTCTTCGCCGGCGGACCGGGGGCGGGACCGCACCTGGCCGGCTCCAGCGGCGGCGGATCGGGCGTTCCGCGTTTCTTGTGGCATCTGTTGAATACTCCAGGCCTTTCAGCCCTATTTCTGGGCGCCTGCGACACAAAAATCGTACCACCTGCGCTATCCGCAGCCCACCCTCGATTGTGCGGCGATTTTTCACGCCTTAAAACTACGCGGCCGATCGAATGCGGGAAGAAAATGCTCTCGCGATCGGTCGAGTATTAAACAGGAGGTTTGAGTCCAATGAAGAAACTCTCAACAATTATAGCTGCCGGGACGGTGGCGTTGACTCTGTCGACGCCGGTTCTGGCCGGATCCGTCGGAATTCCGAGGGATAGTGCCACAGTTCAGCCCGAAGCCCAGACGATTGCCGAGCTGCAGCAGGCTTCGGAAGCCGCGCAGCGTGAAGCTCGCGAAGGAAACAAGGACAACCCCACCTTCGCGCAGAAGAGCTACGAAATCGATCAGCTCGTTCAACGCATGCAGAGCGGGGAACAGGTCTCTCAGAACCAGGTTGACGACGCGCTTCAACCGGTCTGGATTTGGTAACCAGTGCGCCGCTCGGGCGGCGGCGGCGGAGTTTGACCAGGATTTGAATCTCCGCCGCCTCCGGAATTTCGTGCAGGCAATTCTCAGTCCCGATGGATGCAGCTGATCGAAAGGGAAAAAGTGATGGAATCGAGAAAGACTCTCACAACCGATAGCGGCGCCGCTGTCACCGACAATCAGACCTCGCGCACTGCGGGTCCGGCGGGAGCGGTATTGTTTGAGGACCATCACTTGAACGAGAAACTCGCGCACTTCGACCGCGAGCGGATTCCCGAGCGCGTGGTGCATGCCAAAGGATCGGGCGCCCACGGCTACTTCGAGGTGTTGGCCAACGTGACGCAGTGGACCAAGGCCAGGTTTCTGGCTCCGGTCGGGAAGCGAACCCAGGTGTTCATGCGCTTCTCTACCGTGGCAGGGGAAAAAGGCTCGGCGGACACGGTTCGCGACCCTCGAGGATTTGCGATCAAGTTCTATACGGAAGACGGCAACTATGACCTGGTCGGCAACAACACGCCGGTCTTCTTCATCCGCGACCCGCTCAAATTTCCCGATTTCATCCATTCGCAGAAGCGCGACCCGTACACCAACATCCAGGAACCCGACAACATCTGGGATTTTTTCTCACTGAGTCCGGAGGCGACACATCAGTTCACGATTCTGTTCAGCGATCGTGGCATCCCCGCCAGCTTCCGCACCATGGACGGCTTCGGGTCGCACACCTTCCAGTGGGTCAATGCGCGTGGCGAGGTTTCCTGGGTGAAATATCACTTCAAGACCGACCAAGGGATCAAAAATCTAATCGCGGATGATGCCGCGCGCATCGCCGGCCACGATGCGGACTATCATCAACGCGATCTGCTCAGGGCAATCGACCGGGCCGAGTATCCGTCGTGGACGCTGAAAATGCAGATCATGCCGGCGGCCGCGGCGGCCAAGTACCGCTTCAATCCATTCGACGTAACCAAGGTCTGGCCGCATCGCGATTACCCGCTGAACACGGTCGGCAGAATCGTGCTGAATGGCAATCCGGAAAACTATTTCGCCGAAGTTGAACAGGCGGCCTTCAATCCCGCGCACTTCGTGCCGGGCATCGGTCCCTCCCCCGACAAGATGTTGCAGGGCCGCCTGTTCTCCTACGGCGATACGCATCGATACCGCCTCGGCGCAAATCACATGCAATTGCCGGTCAATCGCCCCCAGGCGTCCGAAGTTTCCAACTACGGCCGCGATGGATTCATGCGCGCGGACGGCAACCATGGGCGCAAAAAAAATTACGAGCCTAATAGCTTCGGCGGTCCGCAACAGACCGGCCAGCCGCTGTGGGCGCCGATTGAAGTAAACGGGCTTACTGGCAACCACGCACCGCTGCATCATCACGATGACAACGACTTCTTTCAGGCCGGAGAGCTCTACCGTCTGATGAGCGAAACGGAAAAGCAGAGATTGATCGCGAACATCGCCGCGAGCCTCTCCCAAGTAGGCCGCGACGACATCATCGAACGGTCGGTCGGACATTTCCGCAAGGCCGATCCGCAGTACGGCGATCGAGTCGCCGAGGCAATCGCCAAATCGCGGGATATCTCAGTCAGCACTTTTCGACGCAGTCAATCCAGCGGCCACTAACTCGAGTCAATTGCGTGCGCGCGGCCTTAGCTCCTGCTCGACAGAATACTGAAACTATCTAATTCACGACGTTGACTGGATGGCCGTCCAGAAACGCGCGCACGTTGGCGATTGCCGTATTGAGCAGCCGCGCTCGCGCTTCCTTGGTTGCCCACGCGATGTGCGGCGTTACGATGCAATTCTTCGCACGTAGAAGAGGATTGTCAGGAGCGGGTGGTTCACTCGACAGCACGTCAACCGCGGCTCCCGCCAGACGCCCGTTGTTGAGCGCATCCGCCAGGTCCTCTTCCACAACCAGTGGACCGCGCGACGCATTGATGAGAACGGCGCTCGGTTTCATCAGAGCCAGCGACCTTGCGTTGATAATCCCCTGGGTTTGCGGGAGCAACGGGCAGTGCAGGCTTACGACGTCTGCCTGCGGCAGCAGTTCATCGATTTCACACCATCGAAAACCGGGCCAATCGGGAATCGGGCTTCTGACCGCATCAGCCGCAATTACGCGCAGTTCGAACGCAAGTGCGATCTCAGCCACGCGTCGGCCAATCTGACCAAGGCCTATTATTCCGAGCGTCTTGCCCGCCAGCTCGACCAGCGGCGTTTTCCAGAAGCTGAAATCCGCCGATCGCGACCACTCGCCCTTGCCAGTCGCCTCGTTGTGAAGGCCCACGTGATGGCAGAGCTCCAAAAGCAGCGCGAAAGTGAATTCCGCTGTCGAGGCCGTCGCGTAGGTCGGTATATTGGTGACGACGATCTTGAGCTCGCGAGCCGCCTTCACATCGACGACGTCATAGCCGGTGAACAGTACACCGATATAACGGGTCTTTTTGAGCTGACGCAAAATTTGCGCTGGTAAACGAGTCCTGGTCGTAAGAACGATTTCGGCGTCATGCGCACGCGCGACGATCTGATCGTCTGCGGTGCGGTCGAAGACTTGCAGCTCGCCAATCGCGCGCAACGGCTCCCAACTCAAGTCGCCAGGATTCAACGCGTGACCATCAAGAACAACTATCTTCACGAGAGCCATAAGTCGGTTTCCTGCTCGCTCTTTTAATTCACTGATCCGATCACCGGAAAAGATTTGTCTTCGCAAGTTCGACCAGCTCGCCCCCATTGCCGCTGAGCACGGCCTTGAGCGCGAACACGCCGAACCCATATGCCTGCGCGACCGTGATCTTGGGGGGCATCGAGAGCTCCCGCGGGTTGGTCAGCACGTCGAGCAGGACGGGGCCGCGATGCGCCAGCGCCCGGGAAATTGCCTGCTCCAGATCGGCCGGATCCTCGACGCGGATACCGAGAATACCCACCGCCTCCGCCATCTTGGCGAAGTTGGGATTTTCGAGGTCGGTGCCGGTCGGCAGAAAGCCCGCTGACAACATCTCCAAATCGACCATACCCAGCTTGCTGTTATTGAAGACAACGACCTTTACAGGCAGCTTCATCTGCGTGAGCGTCAGCAGATCGCCCATCAGCATGGTAAAGCCGCCGTCACCGGAGAGTGAGATCACCTGGCGACCGGGAAAGGCCGCCTGCGCGCCAATCGCCTGCGGCATCGCATTCGCCATCGAGCCGTGATTGAAGGAGCCGAGCAAGCGCCGTTTGCCGTTCATCTTGAGATAGCGCGCGGCCCAAACCGTCGACATGCCCACGTCGCAGATGAAGATTGCATCGTCCGCGGCAGCGTCGCTCAGCATTTTGGTGAGGTACGGCGGATGGATCGGCTTTTGCCCGGCACGGCCTACCGTGAGATCGTCCAGCTCCTTGCGCGAGGCCTGATAGTGACGAAGCGCTTTGTCGAGGAAGGTGCGATCGCTCTTAACGCGCAGGCGCGGAAGCAGCGCTTCGATCGTGCTCTTAACATCGCCAACCAGACCCATCGTGAGTGGCGCGCGATTGCCGAGTTTCTCGCCGCGGATGTCTATCTGCACGATCTTCGCGTCGGTCGGATAGAACTGCCGATAAGGGAAGTCAGTGCCTAGCATCAGAAGGACATCGCAGCCGGTCATCGCGTGATAGCCCGAAGGGAAGCCGATCAGTCCTGTCATCCCAACGTCATAAGGGTTGTCGTATTCGACGTACTCTTTGCCGCGCAGCGCGTGGACAATAGGCGCCTTGAGCGTCTCGCCGAGTTTCACCAATTCGTCGTGAGCGCCGGCGCAGCCAGCACCGCATAGCAAGGTGACGCGATTGGACTCGTTCAGCAGGTTCGCGAGTTGGTCGAGATCCCTATCCAATGGCCGGATCAAAGGGTGTACCGGCTTTCGGTAAGATGTCGTGGCTTCCAGATGCTCGCCGGACTGAGTTGCAACGTCGCCGGACAGAACAATCACGGCTACTCCGCGGCGCGCGATCGCGGTAGTCATCGCGGTCTCCAGCGCGCGCGGCATCTGGGCAGGAGTTGAGACCAACTGGCAGTAGTAGCTGCACTCTTTGAATACGGACTCCGGATGCGTCTCCTGGAAATAATCGGAACCAATCTCGGCGCTTGGAATTTGCGCCGCAATCGCGAGAACGGGCACGGAGCTTCGATGGCAATCGAAGAGGCCGTTGATGAGATGAAGGTTGCCGGGGCCGCAACTCCCAGCGCAGACTGCCAGCTCGCCCGTGACGTGCGCCTCGGCGCCCGCTGCGAAGGCGGCCACCTCTTCGTGACGGACGTGAACCCATTCAATGGTTTTCTGCCGGCGCATCGCGTCCGTGATTCCATTGAGCGAATCGCCGACGATTCCATAGACTCTCTTCACGCCGGCCGCGGCCAAGGTCGCTACCAGGGTTTCGGCTACTGTGGGCATGGCTATTCCTCTTATTGTTGGGCGGTCTACGATTTAAACGAGTGCCTGGTACTCGGGCTTGTAGACATGCTGGCGAATGAATTTCTCCATATT
>JBAWCX010000154.1:0-4075 GCA_049590495.1 Binatus sp. (SeqCode) | reverse complement strand
CTCGAGATGTCGCCCGACGAGGGTGCGTCATGGGCGGCCGCCTCCGCTCCCACCGCCGCCGAAGTGATCGCGCGCCAGCCGGCGCTCAATCCCGGCGAGCTGCCGATACACGACCTGATGCTGCATGGATGGATCGCACTTTTCGGATCGAGCATGGCTGCGATGCGCGCGATGTCGGCGGCCTTCGGCGTGTTGTCGATATCGCTGGTCTATATTGTTGTGCTCGAATTGTTCGCTGCGGGTTCTGAAAACGAAACAGCGCTAAGCATCGACGACATCGGGCTGCTTGCGGGGCTCGCCGCTCTGGTCTTCGCCGTAAACCTCGTCACGATCAAGTACTCGCGCGAAGCGCGGATGTATCCGCTGATGCTCGCGGCGATCCTCGCCCAAGTCGCAATGTTCCTGCGCGCGCTTCGTGTCGGCGGCCTCGCGAACTACGCGGCGGTCGTGGTGTTGACGGCAATCGCGATCGGCTCGAACTTCGCCGCTGTCCTGATACCGGCGACCGAAGGCCTCTGGCTGTTGAATGTGGTCGCGCGCGCTGGATGGCGTCCTGACAATTCGACCGCGCGGCGCGCGTGGACGATTGCGATCGTGCTCGCGGCGGCCGGATTGATCCTCGTGCCGAAACTTTTTTCGTCGCTGCACGCAGCCGCGGCCGGAAGCGTCGGCAGTTGGCGCAAGCCGCCCGCCTGGTACGAGCCGTTCGCGCTGTTCAACAAGGCGACCGGCAGCTTTGCCTTCCCGATCCTCGCGGCGCTCGCGATTTGGGGCGTAGTCCGCGGTTGGCGCCGCGGCACGCGCGACGCGATCGCCTTCACCCTCCTCTGGATGTGGGCGCCGCCGGTCATGATGGTCGTCGCGTCGTACACGATTGCGCCGGTGTTCGTCGAGCGTTACGCGCTGTCGTGCTTCGTTCCGTTCTTCATCCTCGCCGCGCTGGGGATATTCGAGTTGCCCGGAGATCTCGTCCGCATCGGAGCGCTCGTGCTCGCGGTCGCGTTCTCGGTCGGCCACATCGTCTCGTACGATCGCAAGCCGCACGACGCGCAGTACCGCGAAGCGATTGCGGCTGCCGACTCCGCGCTCAAACCCGGCGAGGTCATGACCGTCGTTCCCTCGTATGCGATCCAGGTGCTGCGATACTATCTCCCCGCTGACCAACTGAATCGCACCGTGCGCTTTGATCCGTCAGGCCCACCTGCGGCCGTGTTGATTCTTGGCGATCAGAACCTCGCGCCGGGCGCCGCTCAGTCATATAGAAAGGAATATCCGAATGTGATCGCGCGGCTGCGCGGCGTAACGGTGATGCGAAGGTGAACCTGCGATGAGCGATCAGACTCCCGACGATTTGAAAATAAAGGGCGCGCAGAAGGCCGCCTGGGACGACAGCGCCGAGGGATGGAAGCGATGGTGGCCCACCTTCGAGCGCGCCGCGCAGACCGTCAACGATCGGCTCGTCGAGATTGCCGAAGTGCGCACGGGAAATCGCGTGCTCGATATCGCGACCGGCAGCGGCGAGCCCGCGCTGACCGCGGCCCGCGCCGTTGGGGAATCGGGGCGAGTGGTCGCCGTCGATATGTCGCCCGGCATGCTCGCGATAGCGCGCGAGCGAATCGATGCGGCGGGCCTCGACAACGTCGAGCTCGTCGAGTCCGACGCCGAGTCGCTCCGCCTCGACGCGCATTCGTTCGACGCCGTGCTGTGCCGATGGGGCCTGATGTTCATGCCCGACCTCGAGGGCGTGGTGCGCGGGATGCATCGCGCTCTCAAGCCGGGTGGACGCTTCGCGACAGCGGTCTGGTCGGTCGCGGACAAGGTGCCGATGTGCGGCCTCGCGCGCGATGCGATTCGGCGGATCACCGGAATCGTGCCGCCGCCGAACGCGCTCGACCCTACCCGGCTCGCGGATACGTCGATCCTCGAGCGCGCGCTCGCCGCCGCAGGCTTTCGCGACGTAACCATCGAACGGCTGATCGTCACATTCGAATTTCCGTCGCCGGAGGCATTCGCGGACTTCCGCGGCCAAATCGGCGGCACGCGCGCGACGCTCTCGAGAATGCCCGCCGACGTTGGCCGCCAGGTGCGCGACGCTGTAGTGGCGTCGGCGCGCGAATATGCGGCGGCCGGTGGCGTCGTGCGCCTCAGCAACGAGACGATCTGTTTCGGCGCGAGCGCATAGCGGGAGACCGCAGTGCCCGCCGGTCCCGCTCGCGTCTCGCTGTTGCGCTATTCCCCGGCACTGATCCTGTTTTCAATCGTTATCGCGGACGCGCGCCAGCATAGCGATCCCGATCTGTGGGGACACGTGCTGTGGGGCCGCGAGCTTCTCGCTAACGGGTCGCTGCCGCACAACAATCCGTATTCCTATTCGGCGCCGGGCTTCCCGTGGCTGCGTCATGAATGGTTGAGCGAAGTGGTGATGGCCGCGATGTTCGACACGTTCGGCCCGTTCGGTTTGAAGCTGCTCAAGTTCGCGTGCACCGCCTGCACGATCTTTTTCGTCGCGTCCGCCGAATCGGAAACCGGCGCGCCAGTGACGTGGCAGGCCGCGATTCTGCTCGTAGTGGCGCTGATATTGGCGCCGGTGATGCAGTTCCGGCCGCAGCTCTTCGATTTCCTGTCGCTGTCCGCGATCATCGCGTTGCTTGCGCGTCACAACTGGCGCGGTTCGGCGCCGCTGTGGATCGCTGTCCCGATCGTCGCGATTTGGAGCAATTTTCATGGCGGATTTTTTATCGGCCTCCTTGCGATGGGCTCGTACGGAGCGGCGACCATCGTCTCCGACATCTTCGCGGGGCGCGGACCTCGTCGCGGACTTGGCATTATTGCGATTACCGCAGCCGCTGCTGCATCTACTTTGTGTACGTTTCTGATCCCGCCCGCGCGCGACACCTGGTACACCCTGATTCACGAGATCACAAACCCGATGACCCACACCACGATGGCGGATTGGAAACCGCTATTAGCTGCACTGACGACCGCGGACAGCGGGAGCGTCGAGCAGAAGTATTTCGTCCTGGTGCTGCTATTTTTCACCGCCGCCGTCTTGGCCGTGATTCTCCAGCCCGGCGGTGCGGACGCGCCGATGGTCGCGGTCGCTGCCGTAATGCTCGCGACAGCCTTCACCGCGGTCCGCAACGTGCCGATTGCGGCGATCGCAATCGCTCCCGTGATCACCAACCACATCAGCCGCCTCGCCGCTGGACGCACGATGACAACGTCGCCCGCCGACGCTGGTCAGTCGCATCGAGCGCCGCGGCTCGCGATGGAAGTCCTTGTAGCCGTCGTCGCCATCGGGTTCGCGCGGTACAACGGAATTCTGAAGCGCGGAATAGACGCCTCCGACAGTCCTGCCGATGCCGTCGACTTCATGAACAGCCACCGGCTCGCGGGAAACGTGCTGGCCGACTACGCATGGGGTCAGTACGTCATTTGGCATGGCGCTCCGGGCACAAAAGTTTTCATCGACAGCCGCTACGACCTGGGTTATCCGCCCGCGGTGATTCGCGACTATGTCGCGCTCGACAACGGCACCGCCGGCGGATCGCATACACTGGCGGCGTATCCGCACGATTTCGTTTTGCTCAAGAAAGATTCGCCGGCTGCGACGCTGATGGAATCTCAACCCGCCTGGCGGCTCATCTACTCAGACCAGGTCGCCATGCTGTACGCCCGCAAGGGCGCCGATGCCGCGAGCATCCCCGCAATTCCGGTGTTGGGTACGAGCCATCGCTGGCAATTCCCTTAGTCCCGGCGTCGGCCGAAATAGGTTGTAAACTGTTTGATATTTCAGACGGTTAGTTCTAGGCTTCGATCTCTTGATAAGGCGCCGAGCGTTTTGGGGGAACGTTTCTGTGGTCTAGATCGAAACATCGCTCCGCATTGATTCTCGCGATCCTGCTGATAGCCGCGGCGTCGATGCTCGGATACATCGCGGCAGTCGCGGCGAATCCAGTCGACGCGCTGCCCGACGCGAAAGGCCCCGGTGCCGGCGAATTGAAGATCAAACCCGAGCACCACGACTTCGGGCAAGTCACCGAGTTTACGAACAGTGCGCCGCTGACCCTTAGGG
>JBAWCX010000153.1:0-6123 GCA_049590495.1 Binatus sp. (SeqCode) | reverse complement strand
GATGAATTCACATCACGGTCAGTCCATTGGGGGCGACTATTACGAAGCGTGCGGATTCCGAAAGAACTTGAAAATGATGCCGTCCGAACCCTGGCAGAGCTCGACTCCCGTCTCATCGCCGCGGATCCGCGGCTAGCGGAAATCGCCGGAGGCATTGGTCAAGCGACGCAAGTCGCTATTGGGGAGGGTCCCGGTGCTGCCAAATTAAACATGCTCCCGCTCGGAATCGAAGATATGCTCCAGCGCGCAGGTGTCATGTTGCGCAACGAGAATCTGCGGCCATGGCTGCCCTTAGTCAGTCACGGTCAGGGACTTCAGAGCCTAGCGGTGATCTTCCTTTTGCAGGCTTCTGTCTTGCAGCAATTGGCCGAAGCGGAACGTCCTGGAATTGAGGCGGTCTTTGCGATCGAAGAGCCGGAAGCTCACCTGCACCCGCAGGCAGCGCGAACCCTCTGGCCACACATATTGGGACTCAAGGGCCAGAAATTGATCGCCACGCACTCTCCCTATTTCACGCAGCATGTTCCACTCCGCGATTTGCGTTTGGTATGCTTGCGTGGTGGCCGCACTGAAGTTGCCGCTATCCCACGCCGGATCGTCTCGGACCTCCCTTGGACGGACCAGGTCGCAACGCTTGCCGAACACGGGGGCCAGATGTTTGGGAAGGATTCTATCACCGGTCATGTTGCCGCAACCTCCTGGTTCGATGATTCCGTCGCCGATCGCCTGAAAGCTTGCTATCGGACAGACCAAAATTTTGCCGCCCGGAGCTCGACCGTTGATGCTCTCCGGCATTCGTGTCGGATAATGGTTTCTCCCGACGACGAGCGGCAACTGGGTTTCCACGGACGCCGCGTGCGCGGCGAAATATTCTTCGCCCGAAGATGGATTCTCGTCGAAGGCGTCTCAGACTATTTGCTCCTGCACGCGCTCGGGCAGGCCCTCGATTGGCCACTTGACGTTCATGGCGTCGCAGTCATCGACTTTCAACAGGCGGGCAGCCCTGGAATATACGCAGCACTTGCCGAGGCCTTCGCTATTCCTTGGAATATTTTGGCGGATGGCGATGCCGAGAGCACTAAGTTTCTCGGCCAGCTCACCGACCGGGGTTTCCGAGAGACTGATTTGCGCACAAGCGGCCAGTTTGTGACGCTGCCACCTCCGAACAATCTGGAAGACCAGTTGCTTGCTGATGGCCATGAGGCGCTCTTGCGCGAAGTTCTGGAAGAGGCGGGATACGGCCACGCTCACAACTGTCCTGAAGCTGAATTGCGTGGACTCCTGAAAAACAAAAAAACGGACTACATGGGAAAACTCGCGCCACGGGTCGCGAGCGACCCGACACTTGCTGCGCGCATGCCGACTCCATTCTTGGATTTGCTAACCCGACTCCGGGGAGGCACAGCGTGACTCCTGAACTTTCCGCAGCTCTTGATATTCTAAGCCCCACTCAAAAGCTTGCGGTGGACTGGGGCGAAGGCGCGGCCATCGTTCTGGCCGGTCCGGGAGTGGGCAAAACAACCGTCCTAACGGCTCGCATCGCCCGGATACTCGACAGTTCACGCAACCGCAATTTCCGCATACTAGCTCTCACTTTCACGACGAAAGCAGGAGACGAAATGCGGACCCGTGTTGAACACCTCGTTCCCGGTCTAACCGATCGGACCTTGATTGGAACTTTCCATGCCTTCTGTGCCCAAATGCTGCGTCAGCACGGCTCCCATCTCGGCATCCGTCCGGATTTTGGCGTCTATGACCAGGACAGTGACCGCGAAGAACTGCTACGTGAAGCGCTTCGTCAGGCAGCTGCGATAGGAGAGCCCGTCGACGCCAGAGACGTTCGTTGGCTAAAGGCAATCGACCAGCTTCGTAGCAACCTTGTGGGTTCGACCAAAGCGGCAAGCCGTTTCCATAACCAGGAAGATGGCGAGCGTGCGGCCCGTGTCTACACCATCTATGAGGCCGCGCTGCGCGACCGGAATATCATGGACTTTAATGGTATGATCCTTGACACATGCCGGCTCGCTCATCAGGTTCCGGCCGTGGCAGCAAGAATTAGACAGACATATCCATACTGGTTGATTGATGAATTTCAAGACACATCACCTGCACAGTACCGGCTTGTTCGCTTTCTCGCGGGAGACAATTTCAAGAACGTCTTTGCAGTGGCTGACGACGACCAGATCATCTATCAGTGGGCGGGCGCCAGCTATAGGCAGATCGTAGCATTCCGAGAGCATTTTTCTCCAAACCTGATTCAATTGGTGGAAAATCGCCGCTGTCCGCCAGAAGTTGTTCGCGCTGCCAACAGCCTCATCTCGCACAACGCCGAACGAACTCCTGGCAAGGCCCCGCTATTGGCCACCCGCCTCGAAGATGGGCCTGCCATTAGCCTCAAGGTCTTTCCGACTGACGCTGATGAGGCGTCCGGAATTGCTCTTCAGATAGCGGACCAAGGAGATGCTTCTTGGGGTCACACAGCCGTCCTCGCTCGCACCAGAGCGATCCTTCAGCCCGTTCTCGAAGCACTTCGTGCTAACGGCGTGAAAGCGGCCATCGCCACTCGCCGCGACCGCTTCATTTCGCCTCAGTTCTACTGGCTCCAAGCTTGCCTAGACCAAGCCTTGCGCCCCGCTGACCGCCAAGTTTTCACGACGATGGTCGATGCCGCTAATCGGATCGCCGGTATGGACTCTGACGCGGCTTTGCTCGCTGCGGAAGCGGATGCAGCGGGTCGTAGCTACCTCGAACAATGGGCGCTCGCCGTGCAAACTCGCTCTGAACCAAACGCTGCCCGCCTTGCCGAATTCGGGCTTCGGCTGGTGCAGTCTCGGGGAGCGTGGCGGACTGTCATGAACGAAGCTCTCGCCTGGCTTCCGGGGACGGTCGATTCATCGGAAGGTATAGTCACGGACGCCGACGATGACAAAGCCGCGTGGGAAATTGCGCTCCGTGCGATTCGGGCAGAGAAGGGCGGAGAACCCGAACTAAGCGAGTTACTTCAGGGGCTCGCGTTACGTCCGAAGGAGCCGCCACCGGACCCAGAAGCGGTCGCACTCCTGACGGTTCACGCAGCGAAAGGATTGGAGTTCGATCACGTCTATGTGGTCGGCTTAGCGGAAACGGTCCTACCTTCCTGGCAAAGCCTTCAGCCGAAGGCCCGGCCAGCCGAGATGGAAGAAGAGCGAAGAAATTGCTTTGTAGCAATTACCCGCACACGACAGACTCTGGTTCTATCGCGCGCAAGCACTTATCGTGGATGGACCAAGGCGGCATCTAGGTTCATCGAAGAGATGGAACTGTCGGATCTCAAAGAGTGAGGATAGGCCGTTAAGAGGGAATCTTGTAGAAAGGATTACGGTCGGATTTGGCTCGATTGATTTTTTCTTTGAAGAAGGCCGTCAGGTCTGATTCACGGTCAATGACCTGAATAATTTCCTGCAGCTCAGTCAGGACGAAAACCTTCTGCACCAGGCCTGTCTTCGCATCTTCGATAGCAGCGGGCGAGAAACCCGAATACGAGATGAAGATTCCCCCGACGTTCCCGCGACCGTAGACGCTCACGAAGTGCGGAGCAATTTCCTGTCGGCCAATTGGCTTGTCCCACCACTTCATCTCGACGAGGTAAAGCATCCCATCTACTTCCACAACTCCGTCAATCTGCTCGATGATTCCCTGTCCTTCGTCGCCCTTGAGGGTGAACGCTTCCCGAACGAGAAACCCGGCGAAGGAAAACAGGCCGTTGAGGATCCCCTCAAGCTGCTTTCCCCGCTTATATGGGTCTGTTTCGGCGAACAGTTTGTAAAGCGAATCTTTGATGGCCGTACGTTCCTTGACTTCCTTCTGTTTCGCTTCAACGCTGGTGGTGTACTCGGCCTGACGCTGCTTGCGCTCTTTTTCCCGTTCCAGATTCATGCGCGTGAAACTGTCCTTGACGTTCACGACCTTCAGAATCTGGGCCACGAGCCCCTGTGCTTTATAGCGGTCGTTCTCGTAACAGGTGGAGAAGTCCTCGAACTCCGACACGCGTTTAATCACCTCTCGCCTCTGCGCCAGAGTCTTGTCTCCGCCCTCATTCAACTGCCGAAGGACGTCGCGCGCGATTTCGTGTTTTTTGACTGAATCCCGATCGGTCCGAACCTTCGATTGCCACTCAGCTAAGAACGGCGCCGGCGTGCCCGCTCCGCGAAAGAAATCGATCACGCCTTGCTTGGATTTGAAGAGGCATGGAATTACCTCAGTCAACATTTCCAGCAGCTCCGGCGGGTAATGATAGGTCTGATCCAGCGAGACATCGGGCGGAGTGTTCATCGCAACAATCAATATATGCGAACAACCCGACGAAATCATTGAGAATCGGCCGCTTCCACTCCCGTGACCACTCTCTCGGACGCCCACCAGAATGACGCTCGCGGCGACACCTGGTCCACAAAACCACGGATTCCCGGACCAGAACAAAACGCACGAGAATCCATAGCTTGTCAGTCCGGAAATCTGTCGGACAATTCCAAATGATCGAACATCCGAGAGTCTCCACCATTTGCCAACCAATCGATCGCGGCATCTACGCTGTGAGCCGCCCCACGAGCGCTCCGTAAACTACGCCTCGCGGCTCCACACCACATCCCAACTCCGCCTGCGATCTCCGCTTCGCCGCCGCTCTCAGTGGTGGCGTTCGCTGCGCTAGCACGACGCGCCAGCCCTGACGGGACGCTGCGCTCTGGCACGTCCTGCCGCCCGCTCCGCTCGCGCATCTAGAAATCTGCGCCGGGACCTCCAGTTCAGGTTGAGAGGTCCCCGCGAAAAATGTTGCGCGGGAATGAAAGCAACACGAAGCACGCCCTGCCCGATGACGGGAAGCGGGCGGAAGGAGAAACAACTATGCGACGAAGGTTCAAATGCGATCCCAAGTGGATCACCGTCAGGTATCCGGCGAAGTGTGCCGAGCCGAATTGCCAGAAGCAAATCAAGCAAGGCGAGCGCGCCTTCTACTACCCAGCCGATCGAGCTGTTTACGGCTCAAGCTGCGGTCACGCCGAGAAGGCTGAACGCGATTTTGCCGCGCACCGGATCGACGAAGACGGCTACTGAACGAAACCCAAGGAACAAAGAACGGAGGTTCTAATCATGTCAGTCAACAAAGTGATCGTAATCGGAAATCTTGGCGCTAACCCCGACATTCGTGCGCTGCCGTCAGGGCAGAATGTGGCGAATTTCTCGCTGGCCACGACCGCGCGGTTCAAGGATCGCAATGGCGAGCAGCAGAAGCGGACTGAATGGCATCGCGTGGTTGCGTTCGGGAAGCTTGCTGACACCTGCCAGCAGTTCTTGACCAAAGGCCGCCAGGTCTACGTCGAGGGACGGCTGACGACCCGTCAGTACGAGGCGAAGGACGGAAGCGGAAAGCGCAGCCGCACCGAGATTATAGCGCTTCAGATGCGCATGCTCGGCACTCGCGCGAACGGCAACGCGTCGAAAGCGAAAGCGGGCGACGACATCCCCTTCTGAACTCATCCAACCGAGAGAGAGAGAGCCGTGAAAGCGGCTCTCTCTTTCACCGTCAATATCAACTCGGAGACTACTACAATGGATGTATATGGCATCGTTACCGAAAAGATAATCAGTATGCTCGAAAACGGGATTGTGCCGTGGCGCAGGCCGTGGACCTCAACCGGATTGCCGCGCAATCTTGTGAGCAGGAAACCGTATCGTGGCGTCAACGTGTTCCTACTGTCTGCGTCAAAGTACGTTTCACCGTTCTGGCTGACCTACCGGCAGGCGAACGAACTCGGCGGCCATGTTCGCAAGGACGAGGAGAGCACGTTGATCGTCTATTGGAAGGTAGATGACGCGAAGCAGCGCACGGAAGACCTCGCCGCCGAGGAAACCGGAGAGAAAACGCGCCGGCGCTTTCTACTCAGATACTACCGCGTGTTCAACGTTGAGCAGTCCGAATTGCCGCAGGCAGTGATCGACAAACTTCCTAAGATTGAAACGTATCAGCACGATCCGATCGAAGCCGCGGAGAAGATCATCGCAGGAATGCCGAACGCGCCCGAGATTCAGTATGCAGGTTCAAAAGCCTTCTACAGCTCGATCACCGATCGAATCACTCTTCCGCCG
>JBAWCX010000152.1:0-2009 GCA_049590495.1 Binatus sp. (SeqCode) | reverse complement strand
CGGGTTTCACATAAATAAAGTGATTTACCCTTCCCCTGCCTTGCGCCGTACGACGACACGGCTGGGTATCCACAATCGATAGCTACATCTAAGGTGTTTGCGGTGAATTGACTATTGCCCCGCGAGGGCTCACGCTGGCGGCGTCAGGCGGACTCAAGGTTGATGGCCAACTTTCTCAATCGCACGCTCGGGTACGTGAGGTCGGCGTTCCATCCCAGCAAACCGTGGGTCGCGCGTACGCAGGAGTTGGGCCGTTCGCGTCGCGTGCGCAAGATCGGCGTGATCGTCGTCGCGGTCGTGCTGTTTCTGGGCATCGCGACTTACATCGCGGTTCCTCCCGTGCTGCGGCACGTGCTGACCGGCTCCGTTGCCACCAGCATTCATCGCGAAGTGAGCGTCGGCAAAATCCGCTTCAATCTTTATCGGCTGAAGCTCGACATAGACAATTTGCACGTTGCCGAGCGCGACAGTCCGCAGAAGCCTTTCGTCGATCTCGGACATCTGACGGTGAAAGTTTCGTGGACCTCGCTTTTCAGATTTGCGCCGGTCGTCGGCGAAGTTGTTGTCGCGCAGCCCAAGATCCATGTCGTTCGGGAGTCGCAGCAAAAATTTAACTTTTCCGATCTGCTCGAGAGCGCGCCCGCGCCCGAGAAACCGAAACCCGTAGCGCCGAGCGCGCCGATGCGATTTGCGGTTTCCAATATTCAACTGCGCGACGGTGAAGTGACGATCGACGACCAACTGCTCGGTAAGCAGCACAAGGTCGAGAAGATTCAGATCAACGTGCCGTTTATCGCGAACCTGCCCGCGGACGTGGACGTGTTCGTACAGCCGCTGGTGCAGATGGTGATCGATGGCAGCCCGCTCCGGATTGCCGGCGTGGCCAAGCCGTTCCAGGCGACGCGCGACTCGGTCGTTGACCTGAAACTGCATCGGCTCGACATCCCGCTCTACGTCAGCTACGCGCCGACGAAGCTGCCGGTGAAAATTCCGAGCGGGACGTTGTCGACTGATCTGTATCTGCACTTTGTCCAGGAGCAATCGCAGCCGCTGATTCGCCTGAACGGGACGGTGGCGCTCGATCAGATCGACGTTCGCGACACCGCGGACGCGCCGCTCGTCGCGCTCAAGCATGCTGAAGTGAAGCTGACCGACGTCGAGCCGCTCGGCGCGGTGTTCTATCTGAAATCGATCTGGATCGATGGGCTGCTCGCGAACGTGAAGCTCAATCCTGACGGCACCAACAATCTCTCGTCGCTGGCGAGCGCCAATGCGGCGGCGCCGGCGAGTGCTCCGACGCCAGCAGCGCCGGCGGGCACCATAACGCAGCCGGCAACGCCGGTGGCGGGACCATCAACCTCAAAACCGCTGATGGATTTTCAACTGGAGTCGTTCGTTCTTACGAAAAGCGGAGTTGACGTGCAGGACAATAGCCACGCAACTCCTGCTACGACATCGCTCGATGCGTTGGAGGTCGGAGTAAAGAATCTTCAGACGCTCGGGAAATCGCCGGCGACGTTCTACCTTACCGGGAACGTTCACACCGGCGGCGCGCTCGCCGTGAATGGCGCGCTGGATCTCTCGCAATCGCAGGTCACCACCGACGTGTCGATCGACAAGATCGATCTGCCGGCGCTGCAGCCGTTCGCGCAGTCGATGCTGGCGGCGACGATTGCTTCCGGCAAGTTCAGCGCGAAAGCGGTCGTGCAGACGCATTTCGCCAGCGGCCACTTCAACGTGCACGGGGAGCCGGCGAGCGCCGCGATCGAGAATTTCGAAGTCGATGCGCCGCACGAGAAGGAAAAGCCGGTCGCTTGGAAAAATTTCAGCGTCGCGGTTGGACAGTTCGATCTCGCGTCGCGCCAGGCGACGGTTACCGAGGTGAAGGCCGACGGGATGCATCTGTTTGTCCGGCGCGGGCGCGATGGGAAGTTGAGCCTCGAGTCGCTGATGCGCGGCGCGTCGCCATCGGCGGAGGCGGCGCCTACCGAACGCGGCAAGCGTGAGAC
>JBAWCX010000151.1:0-5399 GCA_049590495.1 Binatus sp. (SeqCode) | reverse complement strand
TTTTCCGGAACGTCGATCTCGTCGATCTCGATGTCAGTGCGGAAATTCCCGGCCTCGTCGAAGACTTTGCCCTCCTCGACCAGATGGCGGTAAACCTCCTCGACGAAGAATGGATACCCCTGGCTTTGCTCGAAGATGAGGTTCACCAGACAGTCCGGAGGCTGCCTTTCGCTCAGGCCCTGCAACATTTGCGCAACGGCGTCCCTTGAAAGACCGCCCAGCTTCAGCGGACGAGTGCCCATCAGAATCAGCTCTTCCAGGGTTCTGACCAGCGCCGAATTGTGCTCCGAATATTCGTCACGATAGGTGCCGATGATCACCACCGGGAGCTGAGCTATCCGATTGGCCAGATGAATCAATAGCGCGAGCGTCGATTCGTCGGCCCAATGAAGGTCCTCAAGCAGGTACATGTTCGGCCGTGTTCGAGCCGCGCGGGCCAGCGCCTCTGAAAAGCTTTGAAAAAGATAGCGGCGCTTCTGCGCCGGCGGCAGTTCCAACGGTTGCGGAATATCCGGAAAAACCCGCCGAAGGCTAGGCGCCATCTGGGCCAGTTCGGCTATGTTTTCTCCGATTTGCCGGCGGAAATCATCGAGACTCGCCGCCTGCGCCAGATTGCTTTCAATAATCTCGACGAAGGGGAGAAAGGGAAACGGTTCGTCTCTTTCTTAACAGTGCCCGACCGTGCATGGGAAGCCAACGCGCCAGACGTAATCCGACATCTCCTTTGCCAAACGGCTCTTGCCAACCCCAGGTCCGCCGCCGAGCATGATCAGCGAACCGTGACCGCCGAGCGCGCGATCGAGTGCCGCACGAATCGCGCTACGTTCGTCTTCCCGCCCCACAAAATCCGTCCGTTGCGCCAGCAAGAATGGCGAAACTTCCAACACCACCGGCGAGGTCTGCGGACGGTCGACACGCGCCGGCGCGGGATCGCCATTCGAGGCCGGCTGCGCGGCGGGCGCGATGCCGGTATCCGGATTCGTCGCGGCGAATTCCCAAGCAATCGGGAAGTCGGGGTCTGGCTGATAGGAGCAAAAGGTTCCCGTCCTGATGCATCTCGAGAAGATATTCCCCAGCGCAGCGTCGTTCTGCGCGATTCTTTCCAGTACCGACTTGATCGTCTTGGTGATGGTCTGTCGGGCTCGCTCCGAAGCAGATCCGGCCCTGCGATCACGTCCACCCAATCCTACCGCGCGCGAAAGCTCGCTGGTTAGCGCATCGATCTCGGTCTCAGCTTTTTCTGCGCGTTCCGTGTTTCCGAACTGTTTGGCTTCTTCCAATTCCTCTCGCAATTCGGAAAGGCGCCGTCGATAGGCCGACTTGGCTTGCTCGTCCAGCATCTCGCCTGCGTCGTCGAGGCCCGTGATATTGATTCCTGCCTTTTGGAGCTCGTCACCTCCGCGCGCCATCCGCAGTTTCGGTTCGTCCTCCGCAGTGCCGGCCGCCATTCCTCCAACGAGATCGAGCACGTGGAATTCAGTCCCGGGATGACGGAGTAGAAGGGCGAGGTAGGCGAATCCCTTGGTGTCTTTGAGCCGAAAGGCTCTGTCGCCGTAACCAACCGTCCAAAACACGCCCTCTTTGCGGAAAATCCCAATTTCTGACGAACGCAAAGCTGTCGCCCGATCACCCAAACCGGCCAAGGGAGAGGTAGCGCTCGGAGTCTCACGTGCCATCGGAATTTCCTTTAGTCGTCCGGAAAAATCTGGCCCGAATCAGCAGAAATTTCGTTTTCTTATACACCGCGGATGATCGAGCGCACCACCTCGGTGCCGTCACTTTTCACGCCTGCACAGTAGATGGCTTGAGCGGGATGCGAGGCGCCCAGCGACATCCGGAAGCGGTAGCGTTGCAAACTATCCAAAACGGTTCAATTAAAAAAAAGGAGAAACTGATGAGACAGGCAGCGACAGCATCAGGGCAGGACAAATCACAACAAGTCGCTCAAAGACTGAAGCTCATTGATCCTGAAGCCGCCTCAAAACCGATTGCAGATGCCTTGGCGTTGCTTCCAGTGATCAATGTTTTCCGTGCGTTGGCGAACGCGGAATCCCTTTACCCGTATTTCAGCAATTACATGTTGCAGTTGTTCCGGCCGATGGAACTCGATAAGGCGCTCGAACGGATGATCGTCCTCCACGTGGCGAAGCGCTCCGACTGCTTCTACGCCTGGCGCCAGAACGTGGTTGTCGGACATAGTGTCGGCGTCACCGATGAGCAGATTGCAGCCCTCGAGAAAAGCGAAATCAAGGCGAGTTGCTTCAGTGAAGCCGAGCAGGCTGCCTTTGCCTTCACGAATGAAGTGATGGACCTCATCGAGGCAACAGATCACACCTACGACGCCGTGAAAAAACATTTCTCGGACCGCGCCATCACCGAGATGTTCTATGTGATCGGCACGTACATGATGATTGCCCGCGTACTGCGGACAGGACGCATTCCCTTAGACGACAAGCCTGCGGACTCGCCGCAGTAGCTCTTCTCAACACGAACAGGAACCTCCTTTGCAGAAACAAGGAGAACACCATGTTAGAACATTCAACATTTGGAACCTTCGGTCGCTACACGGAGATCCCCGTTGACCAGATGACCTCTGAACAAAAAAAGGCCTATGACTTCGTTGTAGGAGAGCGCGGCGAAGCTCCTGGCCCTTACAAGATCTTCATTCAAAATCCACACCTGCTGCAGGTACTGGTTCCTGTCGGAAAGTACTTTCAACGAAGCCATTCTTCGCTGTCCGACGGGGAACGGGAAATTGTGGTGAATTTGATCAATGCGAAATGGCACGCGGCTTATTCGAACTATGAACACGAGATGATCGGCGAAAGAGCCGGCCTGCCGCCAGAGAAAGTGCAAGCATTGATCGCAGGCCTGCACACGTCTTTTGACGATCCGCGACAGCAGGTGGTCTACGACGTGACATGTACGCTGATCACCCCGCGCATCGTTCCTCAGGGACTTTATGAACGTGCCGTGAAACTACTGGGGGATAGGGGTCTCACTGACCTCACCGTACTCATCGGGTACTTCACCTCGATATCTATGACACTCGCGGCATATGACGTTCCGTCTAATGCTGTTGGATTGAAGCGGTAACCTCGGCGTCGATGGTGGCACCGCTTCACCACCAGAAGGAAGAGTTTGACGAGAGCAGTTCGTAATGGTTCAACTGCGGCGCTAGCCACCTGGTGTAGCCAACCGTTGTTGCTAAAGAGGAGAAGCGCAATGGCTATGAAAGTAAGACGCATCGTGACTGGTCACAACGCCGCTGGGAAAGCAGTTATTAAGACCGACGAGCAGATCGCTGCAGTTCCGCGGATAGGCGCGGGTATCACGGGCGCCGAGATCTGGTCGACCGATAAAATGCCGATCGACAACTCGGCAGCCGCTGACGCCGCCCAACGGGCCGGTTTCGTTAAGCACACCAATTATGTAGGCGACGGTGGTGGCACGACGTTCCGAATCAACGAATTCGCTCCCGGTTGCGTGAGATTCACGCACCGCACCGAAACCATGGACTACGTCCTTCAGTTGTCAGGTGAACTTGACTGCGAATTCGAAGGCGGTGAGGTCGCGCATCTGAAGCCCGGTGATGTGATGATCCAGCGCGGCACGATTCACACCTGGGTCAACAAAGGCTCGGTGCCCGCAGTAATTGCGTTCATCTTGATCGACGCCAAACCCGTCGAGATTAACGGCAAGGAAATGCACACCGTTTTCCCACCACAGGACGGATCGCAAAAGGTCGAAGTCTAGAGGCAGTGCAATTTGGCTGACCGTAGTCCACGAACGTGGCGAGGCGGCCCCAGCGAATGCGCTCTCGATCCGCTTGTTGTGAGACTTTCCCGCCTCTACGGTGCGGACAACTTACACCATGGAGTTGATCATGCTGACGGACAATGTGTTGCAGGCCAAGCTGACGACGGTCGCCACCTTCCCGAAGAATTATTTTCTGGAGAATCTGGTAGTGCGGTCAGATAACTCGATCCTCATAACGGCTCTGAACCACAAGGAGCTATGGTATGTTCCGCCTTCGAGGCATGATTCGCCGGTAGAGCCCCTGCTCTTATTCACGTTTTCTCAACTGGCAATGGGGATTGTCGAGGCCGAACCGAATGTTTTCTACATTTCGACTTCTGACATGTACACATCGCACGAGTCATATCTGCATCGCTTGGACCTGCATGATTGGGTCCCAGGCATCGCAGTCACTCCCGAAGCGGTCCTCCGCTTTCCGGAGCCCGTCCGCGGTCTCAACGGTAGCTGCGTAGTCGCGCCGGGCATCATTCTAATCGCAGACTGCTTTTCAAGCTTGATCTGGCGGGTCGACCTGAAGACGGCGGACGGCAAGCCAACAGCTCGTGTGTGGCTCAAACATGACAGTATGGGTTACTTCCCCGGCCAGATGAAGCCTGAGCAGCCAGGAGTAAATGGCGTGAAGTATGCTCCGAAGTTGAACTATCTCTATTACACCGCCACCGCCAAACAACTCTTTATGAGGGTGAAAACTGACCCTGATACCTTTGATCCAATCGGAGAACCTGAGTTCGTTGGGGGTGGAAGGATGTTCGACGACTTCTGCATCGATCAGGATGGTGGCTTTGCCTATCTGACGACTCACCGACAAAATACGATCGACCGTCTCTCACTGGAGCCAGGCCAAAATACGGAGGGAAGGTGCAGTGTGGCAGGCGATCCTTTCACGGAGGAATTAATTGGCCCGTCGGCCGGTGCCTGGGGAAGGGCGCCCGGCGAGTATGGGCGAGTAGCCTACTTCACAACCGATGGTGGTACCGCTTCACCACCAGCAGGCGGAGCTCGACCTGCGCAGCTCGTGAGGGTTGAACTCCCGCGCTAGCCATCAAGTGTAAGGCATCACTATTGACTGTACATCCGCTCGAGCGTGTTAGCCGGCAAATATGGCTCTACGATCACGCGCAGGAACCGCGTTTCTTTCTCTCTAGGCTGCGCGCGACCGCGGTTCTAAAAATCGGGCGATTGGTGAGCGAAGCGCGTGGCAGGATTCATAGAGCAACCGGTCGGCAGCCAACGGCCATTTGTCTGGTTGGATCGACTCGAAGCGCTGGTCGCACGCGAACTTGCTCCCAACGCCCGGAAGATCCGCACCGCCTTACGCATCTCCACGATTGTGACGATCGCAATTGGACTGGACGCGAGCTGTCACGTCAACACTCAGCTGGGCGCGGTAATTGTCTGGCTCTTGGCGGGCGCAGGACCGATGATGTCCATCCGCAAGGCCCTGGCATGGCAAATCGCGGTGATGCTCGCTCTGATCACGGCGGTGGTGATGGCGCGCGCATTCGCGGAGACGCCGTGGTTGATGCTGCCGTTTGTCTTCGTATGGATTTCATTTTCAACCTACGTTGGAGCGACGCGTA
>JBAWCX010000150.1:0-3129 GCA_049590495.1 Binatus sp. (SeqCode) | reverse complement strand
CCCAGGGAGCCTCCGATAGCCTGTCCGGCGATCCTCAATCTGGCGGGCGCTTTGACGGCAGCGTTGCGATTCCCGATATGTCGGGCTATCCCACCGGCCAATACATGACTGTGCTGTCGGCTGGGGGCATGGAAATCGCTGAGCGTCCGTTCTACGTTGTCCCGGACGCTGAGTACCAGGCGATTGACTTCGAGCACATTGACGTATGGGAGGAGAACGTCTGGATTCGCCATCACCCTCGCTGGTGGTGGGCTCGGAGATGGACGCGGATAGAGCTTCGCCGGAGGCCATTTTTCGTGCATGGCTATCATCGCGGGCCGCTTATCGCCAGCAAAGAACCGTACGAGAAGAACCTGTCGGAGCACAGGGATCTGTCAGAGCACAAAGATCTGTCGGAGCACAGGGATGTGTCGGAGCATGGGAATTTATCGGAGCGGAGGAATCTGTCAGAGCCCAGGGCACGCATGTTCCAAGGGCATGAGGGCGGCAATCCTTTCAAAGCGGCTCCGCCGAAGACCTATGCGAATCCCTTTGTGCACGACGCATCGACTTCGCCGAACGCGCGGGTTGCGGACGCGCCCGGCGAACGAAATCCATTTGTCAAATCGTCCGCTGATGGGCAACCGAGGCCCAATTCGCCTTTCTCTGGAGGCGCGCACGCGGCAGCGAATCCTTTCGGCCGTCAACCGTCGCCCTATTCGCGGCCAATAGGCACAATGCCCGGGACCACGACGCCCGGGACCAGATTGGCTATGCCAGTCACGACTATGCCGAGGGCCGCCGCCATCTCGGCGGCTTCCAGTCATAAGAAATGATCAGGGCGCGAAGCGGTTGCATTGAGCAATCAATTCGGCGCCGGGAAGGACTTGTCATGCTATCCAAGAAGCTAGTCCCACTAATTGCGATAGCACTGACAGCAGCGTCCTGCGCCGATATGGGTCAAATGGCTGGACAGCCCGCGGCCAGTCAAATCGGCAACGCGCCGTCTCCGCCAACTTTTTATCAGGGTGGTTCATACGATAAGGTTCTGAACAATGTCGTCGTGGAAGGGGGCGATAAGGCGACGCGGATCACGATTCACGCGACGATCGCTCCTAATGGCGCGGACTCATGGATGCGAGATGCGCCGTGGAACGAAGTAGTGCTGACGGTACAGAACCTGACGCACAGAGAAATTGACGTCGTCTCCATTCATGGTCTTACGGCGCAGGGAGCGATGGTCGATCAGGGAGGGATGGACGCCTTTGCCGCAGTCGAGCAGCAGCGGGCGGCGACCATGCAGAGCCAGTTCGAGCAGCAAGAACAAACCGCGGCAAAGCCGGCAGCGCCGGCAAGCCCCGATCTCGGTAGCATGATGGCCACCGCCATGACGAGTGCACTGATACCTTATGCCGGGTTGGTGCCCACCGCTCCGACGGCGGCGGCGTCGGCAGACCCCGCGGGGTTACAAAAGGCTCGTCAAGACTCTCACGACGCCGCGCTTAAGCAACAGGGCGACGACTTTCAGAACGTCTCCGCCGAGTACACCAAGCGCTCGCTGGAGCAGGCAAAGCTTGCTTCTCAAGGTTCTATAACCGGGAGCGCATTTTTCCCGGTCTCCTCCGGCGCCATCACAGGAATCGTCGTCTCGGTGCTTGAGAGCCGGCACTCGGAGAATGAAAAAGACATCACGCTCGCGCTACCGGGGGAAAAGACTGCCGCGCAGACTGCCAGCGGCGCTGCGAAAGCTCGGTAGTGAGGCGTCGGAGGAATCGGATGCGGGGCTACGCGCCCCGCGCCCGCGGCAGGGGTGGCCCCTGCACCCGGTATCAGGAAAAGAGAAGATGCGGGACTTCGTCCCTGTTAGAACTATTTTAGGGAAGAAGCGTCGACCTTGCCCGATGCCATCAACGCTCGCGCCTCGGAACTATCACTAGTTCGGTCTGTTCGTCGCCGAGTGGGGGAGCTTTGCGGCGCGATTGATGCGTGACAGGTTCGCAATTCAGAACGAATGGTCCCCCACCCGGCGCGCGCGGACGGGCGCCGGCCTCCCCCACGAACGGGGGAGGCGAACTCCGGAGATGGGGTCGATCGGGTTGTTCGTTTCCGCTAGCATTGACACGGTTAATGCGCTCGTGTTTAGGCACGAAGCGGCATCGGCTACAGCGAATGACTCCACCGCGTTCAAAGAGGATTAGTTCCCTTTACTTGTTCAGTGAAAGTAACCACGGGAGTTGGCAGGTAGAAAGACGATGGGAAAATCGATGCTAAAACAATTCCAGGGCTCGGCGGGAAGACCGCGCTTGATCGATGCCTTGATCTCGCAGCCGCTCGTCGGCGACAAGGACCTGGCGCTAGCAGTCGCGCGGCGAGTGAAGTTGCACGAGATAGCCGCGGGCGCGGATCTTATCGTGCAGGGTGCGCATAAAGCGGATCTGTATCTGATTCTGCAGGGCGCGTTTTCGATTTCCATCGGCGGGCGCATCGTGGCCCGCAAGAAAGCCGGCGAGCACGTCGGTGAAATGGCGGTCGTCGATCCGAATGCACCTCGTTCGGCTTCAGTTACCGCGCTGTCTGATTCAGTGGTCGGCAGGATCGCGGAGTCTGACTTTTCGGCGCTCGCCGACAAGTTCCCCCAGTTGTGGAGGAGAATCGCGCTGGAACTGGCCGGCCTGGTGCGCGACGGAAATTCAACGCGTCATCGGGAAAAGACAGGCCGCGGCCGCATTCGGCCGGGCGTGTCGGCGTTCATCGCTTGTTGAGGGCCTCGAGTTCGTCAAGCGTACGCGGCCAGTCCGCGTGCAGCAGGCGCGACAGAGCGCGGTCGGCGAGCAAGCGGCCGCCGGTCTGACACGTGGCGCAATAGTTGGTCTCGTTGCTCGCATAGCGGATGCGCTGGACCTTGGCGCCGCATCGCGGGCATGGCAGACGGTAGCGACCGTGCACCGCCATGCCGGGGCGAAACGCGGTCACCTTTTCCGGAAATTCACCGGCAGATTCGGCTCGCATGCGATCGGTCCATTCGAGCAACGTCGCGCGAGTAGCGTCGTAGAGCCGCTCGATTTCATCGACAGTAAGTTTCTGCGTCATCGCGACGGGCGACAACTGCGCGCGATGCAGAATTTCGTCCGAGTACGAGTTGCCGATACC
>JBAWCX010000149.1:0-8939 GCA_049590495.1 Binatus sp. (SeqCode) | reverse complement strand
GCCGCCGCCTGCACACCGACGTGCTGAGCGCGCCGACTGCCGCGCAACTGGCGCGTCAAACGCCCGGCGGCCTGGTCGTCATCGCGACCAACCTGGCAGACAAAGTCGGACTCTCGCCCGAGGATCTAACCGACCCCAAACGATGCGTCGTGGTAGTACAAGGCTCAGACAGCGCCCCCGCCCGCCTCGGCGCCCGCACAATCGAGCATCATCGAAGTGTCAAGCCGTAGCTACTTGTCTTCGCGACCAAGCTCCTCGGTGATCACTTCCTGCGTGCCGAACCAATTGTAAAAGAATCCTCCGAGCGCCGCGCCTGCGATTGGCGCGACCCAGAACAGCCATAGCTGGCCGAGCGCCCATCCGCCGACGAACAGCGCGGGGCCCGTGCTGCGCGCAGGATTAACTGAGGTGTTGGTTATCGGGATGCTGATCAGATGAATCAGCGTCAGCACCAGGCCAATCGGAATCGGCGCAAAGCCGACGGGTACGCGCTTGTCGGTCGAGCCGAGGATCACGATCAGGAACATGAACGTCAGGACGACTTCGGCGACGAACGCCGCGCCGAGGCTGTAGCCGCCTGGCGAATGATCACCGTAGCCGTTGGCGGCGAATCCCGCACTCACGTCGAATCCCGCCGCGCCGCTCGCGATTACGTAGAGTACCGTCGACGCGAGGATCCCGCCAATCACCTGCGCGACGATATACGGCAGCACCTCGCCCCCAGGAAATCGTTTGCCCGCCCACAATCCGATCGTGACCGCGGGATTGATATGGCATCCCGAGATCGTTCCGATCGTGAACGCCATCGTCAGCAGCGTCAGCCCGAATGCCAGCGCCACGCCGAGCAGCCCGACCCCGACCTTGGGAAACCCCGCCGAGATCACGGCGGTACCGCATCCGCCGAAAACCAGCCAGAAGGTGCCGATCAACTCCGCTGCAAATCGCCGCGACATGCTCATGGCCGACCTCCCCGACGTTAAAGACGTTGGATTGGTTCAGCCGTATCGCGGCGCACGGTTAAACGCAAACTCATTGGCCTGACGGCCGCGGTGAGTCGGCTTATCGACAAGGGATGCGGTCGATAGAGCCACCGTCGAGGCGGAAGACGACGTCGCGCGAGACCTCCAACGTCAGCGCTTCCGACTCTTCGATACCCTTGTAGAGTCCCCGGATGAGGCGGCTGGTCACGCCGTGCGAGACAGCGATCATTCGATCGCGCCGAGCCGTGTCGGAGAGCCAATGGCGCACACGCACCGTGACGTCGTCGAGCTTCTCGCCGTCGGGAGATCGAAAGTACCAGTCGTACCGTCCGGCCCCGTCAAGAGGCCTCGGCCAGCGTGCCTCGACTTCACTCCGCGTCAAGCCGGCCCATGAACCCAAATTGATTTCCGCCAGCCGCGCGTCAGTCTCGATTTGCCGCGGCTCTTTTCCCAGAACCCGGCATATGATCTCCGCCGTCCGGTGTGCGCGGCCGAGCGGGCTGCTGACAACGGCACACGCCGCCGAATCTCCGAGCAGCTCGCGCAGCGTGACGCCCATCAGATGCGCCTGCTGAACGCCATGCTCGGTGAGCGGCGAATCCAGTTGCCCCTGGAATCTGCGTTCGCGGTTCCATTCGGTCTCGCCATGCAGCGTAAGGAAGAACACGCGTCGCTACTTCTTGATCGCCTCGACGTCGATCGAGATCGCGACCTCGTCGCCGACCATCACGCCGCCCGACTCGAGCGCCTGGTTCCAGGTCAATCCGAAATCGCTGCGCTTGATTTTCGCCGTCGCCGACGCGCCCGCGCGCGTGTTTCCCATCACCTGAATCGGCGGCCCGGACCCTTCGACGTCGAGCACCACCGGCTTGGTCACGCCGTGCAGCGTCAGGTCGCCCGTCACTTTCCACTTGTTCGGCCCCTCGGCCTCGACCTTGGTGGACTTGAACGTGATCGTCTGGTACTTCGCGACGTCGAGAAATTCGGGACTCTTGAGATGCATGTCGCGCTTCTCGACGCGCGTGTCGATCGACGTCGCGTCGATAGTTGCGTCGATTTGTGCCGACGCCGGATCGCTGCCGTTAGTGGCGATCGTGCCCGAGGTCTTTTGGAATTGCCCCTTCACATTCGAAATCATCATGTGGCGCACGGTGAACTCGACGTTGGTATGCGCGGGATCGATTTTCCAGGTGTCGGCACGCGCAAGAACTGGAAGTGCGACCACGATTGCGAGCGCGATTGCCGATTTCGAAATCCAGGACTTCATACGGAGGCTCCTTGAGTTATGCGAGTAACGAGCATTGAACACACGAAATGGCCGTCTGGCAAGGGTTAAATCACGCGGGCGCCGCGTCCAGCCCGACCGACTTGAGCCGCGTCAGCAGCACGATACCGCTCAGCATCGTCACCGCGCCGCAAATCATCACCGCCTGCATCGGCCCCAGATGCGAGCCCATGTAGCCGACCTCCAGCGCGCCGAGCGGCGTCATCCCCACCGAGGCGAGCTGATAGGTGCTCATCACGCGCCCGCGCAAATCGTCGTTGACGAACATCTGCACCAGCGTGTTGTTGCTCGCCCTGAAGTTGGTCAGCCCCGCACCGATTGCGAACTGCGCGCCCAGCGACAGCGCAAACGAGCGCGACATCCCGAACACCACGATTCCCACCGCCGAGAGAAAAAGTCCTACCAGCAGATTGTTCCTCATTCCACGCGTCGACACGCGCGAAGCCAGCGTCGCCGCGCCGACCACCGACCCTAGCCCCTGTATCGCGACCAGGAATCCGTAAGTGCGCGCGTCGCCATGCAGCACGTTTTTCGCGAACAGCGGGACCAGCACCAGGTACTGGTAGCCGAAGCCGTTGGTGACCGCGGCGAGCGCCATCTGGTAGAAGATCGGCCGGTTGCTCCATACATACGCAAGTCCCTCGCGCAGTTGATGAATCATTCGCGCGCCGGCGCCGGCAATCACGCGCACCGGAATTTCCATCTGGGTCAGGCTCCAGATAACGGCGAGGAAACTCACGCCGTTCAGGAAAAAACACGTTCCGATTCCGAGCCACGCGATCAGCAATCCCGCCGCCGCCGGACCGAGCATCCGCGCGCTGTTGAACATCATCGAGTTGAGCGCGATCGCGTTGGCGAGATCGTCGTAACCCACCATCTCGACCACGAACGACTGGCGCCCCGGCATGTCAAACGAGCCGACGGTGCCGTTGAATGCCGCCAGCAGGATCACGTACCCGACGCGGACGGTGCCGGTCCAAGTCAATGTCGCGAGCGTGAAGGCGCTCAACATCAGCAGGATTTGGGTGACGATTATCAGGCGGCGGCGATCGACGCGATCAACCATCACGCCGGCAAACAAACCGACTACAAGGATCGGAGTGAACTGCGCGAACGAGACCACGCCGAGCATCGTCGCCGAGTTCGTCAGCTTTAGCACCAGCCACGCCTGCGCGGCGCTCTGCATCCAGGTGCCGGCCAGCGAAGTCAGCTGCCCGAAAAAATAAAGGCGATAGTTGCGATGCCGCAGCGCGCGAAACGCCCCGCGATGCTCGCTTGAATCTTCACTCGGCGGTTGGAGCTGGTCGGGAGGAGGGCCGGTCTCCACCGCGGGCGCCGCGTCAATCTCAGGCACGGCGCGCCGATCTATCTGTGGCGAGACCGTCCCGGTCTTCGCGAAGCACTAATCCAGGCATGATGTCCTCCGATCGATATTGGAGACTACCGAGCACCGTTGAGGTTCGCAAATATACGAGTCCGAAATTCTTCTCTTTCTTGTCCCCCTTCCCGCGCGGAGTTCTTCCCCTCTCCCGGAGGGACAGGATGAAGGTGCGCTCACCTCCGCGACCGGTTCCCCTTCCCTCGAGGGAAGGGGTTAGGGGTTAGGTTCCACTGGCCCAATCACCAATCATCTGCGATAAGTGAAAAGGCACCGCGCGGAGGAAATATATGATCCAGGTAACAGAGTTGGGCTACATGGGACTCGGCGTCAAAGATCTCGATGCGTGGAAAAATTTTGCGACAAATATCGTCGGCTTTGAACTCGCCGATGAAGGCGAGCCCGATCGATGCTACCTGCGGATGGATTATCTCCATCATCGTCTCGTATTGCATGCCGACGGCAGCGACGACCTCGCATACCTCGGCCTTCGCGTCGCCGGCGCCGACGAATTCGCGCAGATGCAGCGTCAACTGTCCGAGGCGGGGATAAAGTTTCGCGTCGGCTCCGAGGACGAAGCCGGCGAGCGTCGCGTGCTCGAAGTCCTCAAGCTCGATGACCCCGACGGCAATCCCGTCGAGGTCTTTCACGGCCCGCTGGTGCAATTCAGCAAGCCGTTCCATCCAGGCCGCGCGATGCATGGGCGGTTCAAGACCGGCAGCGGCGGACTCGGCCACTGCATCGTGCGCGAGCGCGACGTCGACGCCGCCCAGCGCTTCTATGCTCACCTCGGAATGCGCGGCGGCGTCGAGTACATGTTTCGCGCCGGCAAGCGTACAGTCGGGCTCGTCTTCATGCATTGCAACGATCGCGATCACACCATTGCCTTCGGAATCCCGGGCGCCGATCGCCGGCTCAACCACATCATGCTCGAAGTGGACCACCTCGACGACGTCGGCATGACCTATGACCTGGTCCGCAAGAACAAAATCCCGGTGACCATCACGCCCGGCAAACACTCCAACGATCACATGTACTCATTCTATTTCCGTAACCCGTCGGGGTGGAACTTCGAATACGGATGGGGCGCCCGCCCAGCCACTCATCAGTCGGAATACTTCGAAGGCGACATCTACGGCCATCAGTTCGAAGCCGGCGGCGTCGAAATGCCGGCCGAAAAGAAGTGACCGCCCCGCGAGACTGGTGTCCTTTTGCCCGGACCGAGCCGGACCATGTCGGACGAATCGGAACGCTACCGCCGAATAGACACTCGAATGGCAATTTAGTAGTTGAGCGAAATGCAGGGAGGAAGGGCGGTCGGGCATGATCGCGGACCCGCAGCACCTCATTGCACATTGCCCCTGATTCCGCGGACTCCCCGACTAACCTTGGTACGCAAGATTTGGTGCTGAAAGGGCCGCCAGACACCGAGTGTGAGCGGAAATTGCCACTTCATAGGAGGGGAATATGAAGATCGCTAAGGTCTTGAAGACATCCGGGTTCGGGCTGTGGCTGGTCGCTGCCTTGTGCGTCATGCTGCTTACGTTCACGACGCCGCGGAAGGCTGTGGCGACCTCAGTCGAGTACCCAATAATGCTGGCCCTCATCATCGTCGTCTGCATTACCGCAACTACCGATGTAAGCAGCCAAAATAATTGGAGCGTCGTCGGAGGTCACCTGATAGCAGCTGGTGGCGACGCGGAAGAAGCTAACTCAGTGGGAGATCGTACCAAGGAGATCAGCAACCTCGGCAAAGCAATTGGGACGGCGGAGGCTTTGATGGGCATAACGACCTCATGCGACAACTGCGACGAGGTGAGAACTGACCTTCAGGAGATCATCGGACTGGCCGGCCTATTGAAGTCGCGTGCCCTTGGGGGAGTCAGCGCCTGTACTCCCGATGGGGTCATCGAGCCAGGCGAGCAATGCGACCCGCTGGCGGTGCCAACCGGCTGCCCGGCTACTACGTTTGAGAGCTTTTGCAGCGACCAATGTCTGTGTGAGCCAATAATTCCGTAGTCGTGGAAATCCACGTCGGAAGGATGGTCTCTTTTCGGTCGCCGCGTCCAAATCGCCGGGAGCGTTCCCAAACCACAACATATGGTAGTGGGCCTGGGAGGTAGATCGCGGTGACCCACATTAGTAAAGCTCTCAATCCGATAAAGCTTCTGTGTGCTCGGCTTTCTTGTCGCCTTCGTATCGACAACTCAGACGTTCGCAGCGGGAGGTTCGACTATGAGTGTAACCGCAGATGAAGAGGCCCGGATTCGCAAAGCTGTAGAGGCGATTGATGATGAAGAGCCGGGCGCCGTTCTCAAGGGAGACGTATCTGCTCTAACCCGCTTCTGGGCCGCGGACCTGACGGTGAACGGGCCCACCAACCAGGTCCACAGACACGCCGCCGCCGAACTCCTCGAGCTGATCAAGCAGCACACCGGCCTCCAGTATTCGTCCTTCGAGCGGCACCGTGAAGCGATGGTAATCCGTCGTGACTGCGGCGCGACTATGGGTTATGAGATCGTCGTGCTGAAGGGAAATGTGCCAGATTCGGGAAAGACGATAAACCGGCGTTACACCAACGTTTATCACCTGGAAGATGGCGGCTGGCGTCTTCTCGCACGCCAGGCCACCATCGTCTCCGTGAAGTAAGCGGCCCCCCGCTCTGAACCGCTGACTCAGAAGCAGGTGGGTATTTTCAAAACCGCCCGCCACCAACATATGGTAGAAATTGCTCGTTCCAACCGAATTCGATCATTCAGAATCACGCCCCACAAGCGCAGAATGTCATCTTGGCAACCGATCCAGCAGTCACTACTTCGAAAACCTTGAATCGCGCGGGCAGACCGACTAACACCAGACGTAGCTATGGAAAATCTTGAAACATTTCGGAAAGAAACGCGCGCGTGGCTCGAGGCCAATTGTCCTCCCGAGATGCGACGCTCGACGCAACCAGAAGAAGACATTTGCTGGGGCGGGCGGCATTGGGTCTTTCAATCCGAAGCGCAGCGCCAATGGCTGGAGCGCATGGCGAAGAAAGGCTGGACGGTGCCGGAGTGGCCGCGCGAGTACGGCGGCGGCGGACTCTCCCGCGACGAGGCCAAAATTCTGCGCCGGGAAATGAGCGCGCTCGGCTGCCGCTCGCCGCTGCAGAGCTTCGGCATCTGGATGCTCGGTCCTGCGCTGCTCAAATATGGTTCCGAAGAACAGAAGCGCGAGCATCTGCCGAAAATCGCGCGCGGCGAGATCCGATGGTGCCAGGGCTACTCCGAGCCCGGCTCTGGCTCCGACCTGGCGTCGCTGCAAACCCGCGCCGAGGACAAGGGCGATCAGTTTCTCGTCAACGGCTCGAAGATCTGGACCTCGTACGCCGACCAGGCGGACTGGATTTTCTGCCTGGTGCGCACCGACCCGAACGCGCCCAAGCACGAAGGCATCAGCTTTATCCTGTTTGACATGGAAAGCGCCGGCGTCTCGACCAAGCCGATCACTCTGATCTCAGGCGCGTCGCCGTTCTGCCAGACTTTCTTCGACGACGTGCTCGTGCCCAAGGCCAACCTTGTCGGCAAGCTCAACAAGGGATGGGACATCGCGAAGTACCTGCTCACTCATGAGCGCGACATGATTGGCGGGATGGGCAGCACGTCCGAGAATCGCTCGCTCGGGCAGATTGCCACCGACACGGTCGGCGCCGACAACGGCATCCTCGCCGACACCGTGCTCCGCGGGCAGATCGCCGCGTTCGAGATCGACGCGCTCGCGTTTCGCCTGACGATGGATCGCGCCGGCGACATGGCCAAGGTCGGCCAGGCTCATCCTGCGGTCTCCTCGTTGCTGAAATACTACGGCACCGAGCTCAACAAGCGGCGAATGGAACTGGTGATGTCGGCCGGCGGCACCGACGCGCTGGAATGGGAAGGCGAGCGCTCGCGCGAAGGCCGCACGGCGCGCGCGTGGCTGCGTTCGAAAGCCAACTCGATCGAAGGCGGCACCAGCGAGGTTCAGCTCAACATCATCGCCAAACGAATTTTGGGCCTGCCCGGTGCGTAGTCTCTTCAGCCTGCCGCTACGGCGTTTGATTTTGAGTCTGAAAAAATGGCGCTAGTTCTCAACGATGAACAGACGATGCTGCGCGACAACGCGCGCGGCTTCCTGGCCAAAAATGCGCCCGTCGCTCATCTGCGCGCTCTGCGCGACAAGCGCGACGCCGACGGCTTCTCGCGCGCTCTCTGGAAACAGTTCGTCGAGATGGGCTGGGCGGGAATTCTCGTTCCGCAAGACTACGGCGGCCTCGGACTCGGACACGTCGAAGCCGGAGTGGTAATGGAAGAACTGGGACGCAATCTCACGCCCTCGCCTTTTCTTTCGACTGCCGTTTTGGCCGCGACTGCGATCGCTCGCGCGGGCACTGACAAACAGAAAAAAACTTACCTGCCGCAGATCGTCGCCGGCGATTTGATCGCAACCCTGGCCGTCGACGAAACCGCCAAGCATCACCCGGAAAAAATCGAGATGACCGCCGCTCGCGCCGGCAACGCGTTCAAGCTCAACGGCGCCAAGACTTTCGTGATCGACGGGCACGTCGCGAAACTTCTGATCGTCGCAGCTCGCACCTCGGGCAAACCGGGCGAGGCCAGTGGCCTCACGCTGTTCATCGTCGACGCGAGCGTGCCGGGCGTTCGCGCCGAGCGAACGTCGACCGTCGACTCCCATAACGCTGCGCGCCTCACTTTCGAAGACGTGAACGTCAGCGCCGACAACGTGCTCGGCAAGATCGACGCTGGCTGGGACGTTCTCGAAGGTGTGCTCAACGTCGGGCGCGCCGTCGTGGCGGCCGAGATGGTCGGCGCCAGCGAGGAAGCATTCAACCGCACGGTCGCCTATCTGAAGGAGCGCAAACAATTCGGGCGGGCGATCGGCGAATTCCAGGCTCTGCAGCATCGCGCCGCTCATCTCTACTGCGAACTCGAGGTCACACGCTCGACCGTGCTCAAGGCTCTGCAGACCCTCGACGATTCCTTCGACCGCGCCGGTCCTATCGTGTCGGTGGCTAAGGCCCGCGCCGGGCTCAGCGCCACGCTCGCCGTGAATGAAGCCGTCCAGATGCATGGTGGCATCGGGATGACCGACGAGTTCGACATCGGCCTGTTCATGAAGCGGGTCCGCGTCGCCCAGGAACTGTTCGGCGATTCGAACTTTCACGCCGACCGGCTGGCCCGCCTCAACCGCTACTGAAATTCCGCACACAATTTTGCAAGGTGTACTCCGATGAGTGATCGAGACTCCGTGACGGTTGCGA
>JBAWCX010000148.1:0-5196 GCA_049590495.1 Binatus sp. (SeqCode) | reverse complement strand
CTACGAGATTCCATAGAAAGACTACAAATAGCCTGCGGCTTCATTGTCGCGCCCCCGGCTCCGGCGCGTTCACAGACTCCTTCCGCGCAGTGACGCGATTCGCACCGGCATTCGCAAGCTCGATGCTTATCCGTTGCTCTCCCGATGGCGGTTCGATCAACCCGATGGAATACTCATGGCCTAGCACGCCATTCAGTTTCTCAACCGCCGCGACAACACTCTCGCCGTCGTCCTTGCTCAGCTCCGATGCCATCGCATATTGTCCGCCACTTGGAACTGATATGGCCTTGAGGGTCTTTTCATTCACCGCATCAGCATCGCGACTCACAACTAATGTCTGTATTGCGTTGGCTCGTATCTGCGGCGCCTTTGCATTCGGATCACCCATACCTATTGCGTAGATCCGGATTCCCTCCCTCTCAGCGCGTTCGAGCATTTTGTCCGATTTGTCCTTGCTTGTGTTGTCTATCCCGTCCGTAATCACGATCATCACCCGATTGGAGTAGTGTGCAGATTCGACGACCTCTAAACCTTTGTCGATTCCGTCGTAAAGAGGCGTCTGGCCCCACGCCATTTGGTTAAATGCTCGCTGTGCTCCGCAAAATCATTTCGCAGTGGCTTGAAACGCGCATAGTTCTTAGGGTTTTACGGAGACATCCGTTGACGAGAGAGGGCCGGTTGCATGGTGGGCGCAGGGCTAAGGATCGTGCATGATCTAGTTCACTTTCTGTGTCTCGGCTTGCGCTCCAGAACCTCGCTAGCGGCCGAGAATCTGTTCCTGCGCAAGCAACTCGCTTTCTATCAAGAGCGCAAGGTCAAGCCCCGACGCGCCGACAATCCGACCCGCCTGACGCTGGTGCTGCTCAGCCGCTGGTTCGACTGGCGAGATGCTTTGACCATCGTCAGGCCCAGGACCTTCATCACATGGCATCGCAAGAGCTTCCGCCTCTTCTGGCGCCGGAAGTCCGAAGCCGGCCGACGGCCGATTCCTCTTGAACTTCAACATCTGATTCGGAAAATGGCGAGCGAAAACCCCTCGTGGGGCCAGGAGCGGATAGCCAACGAGCTGCTGCTGAAGCTCGGTCTGCGCGTGTCGCCGCGCACCATCAGGAAGTACCTGCCGAAGTTGCCGGCGGCGCCGCCCGGAGGACCGCGGGGCGACCAGCGGTGGGCGACTTTTCTAAAGAATCACGCTCAGGGGATCATCGCGTGTGACTTCTGCGTCGCGGTGACCGCAACCTTTCGAATCCTCTATGTGTTTGTGGCAATGGAGCATGCCTCGCGTCGATTGATTCACTTAAACGCTACCGCTCATCCCACTGCCGCCTGGACGCTTCAGCAATTGCGAGAAGCCATCCCGTCCGACAACGAGTATCGTTTCATCATCCACGACCACGACGCGATCTTTTCCGCCGAACTGGATGCTTCGCTGACCCGGCTCGGCCTCAAGGTGATCGCCACGCCAGTGCATAGTCCTCAGGCGAACTCGCTCTGCGAACGGCTGATCGGGACTCTGCGGCGGGAGTGCCTCGATTGGATCATTCCGCTGAGCGAGGGGCATTTGAGGAAGACTCTGGTGTCCTGGATGGCCCACTACAACCAAGGCAGACCACATTCCTCCTTGGGACCGCGTGTTCCCGGTCCACATGCAGCCTTCCCTCCCCCGCAACACCACCGACACCGTTTCGACCGACCAGGTTCAATCGTCGCTCGCCCAGTTTTAAACGGAATTCACCACGAATACAGTGTCGTCACTCGTGCTGCCTGAGGTACCGATCGTTATTGCGGAGCACAACAGTTTTGAGTTTGAACACCGGTGTTCAAACTGACCCGAATCGGGCTATTCCCAGCCACACTCTGGACAAAATCATTGAGGTTTTTTCTGTTCTCTGGGTGGTTCAAATCCCGTCGGGGACGCTCAGCTTTTTCGATTCCTCCGAGTCGCGGTGCCAAATAGGTGCCATTTTCGCGTTCACTTCCTGAGAGGAGGCAGGCCTCGCGCGAAGATTTCCTCCATGTCAGCGATCGTCGTGTTGAGCTGTCCCAGCTTTCCGAGTCTTTCTCCATAGAGTCGATTGACGACTGAGGAAATGAGGTCAATCGCTGGCTCGATATCTGAACGCATTTGATCTTCTTCTTCCTATAGACCCGCTGCGGATCAAATAGCTCCCGCTCATCTATGTGAAGGAACGTTCCGTTGCGAATGGCCAGTAATCTCTTTGACAGGCTCTTGAGGCGATTGATTCGGTCCCGCTCGGCTTTCACCAATCCACAGTCGCTGAGAAACCAGAAGGAACCTACCCTTGCATCCCGTTCGAGCACCCGCATCAACCGCACGAGCATATCGGATTGATACGCTGCGACCGTCACCGCCATGAACGCAGACCTGAATCCGGCGAGTTCGATGACCTTCAAGGCCGCAAAATCTTCCCGTAGATGATATGCCTCGTGAGCCAGGCGGGCGATCGCGCGGTCAATTGTCCGATCATCTTTCGAGGTCGGTTTCTGACCGGGTTTCAGTCGCGGCATGCCGTATTCTCAAGCAACGATACTCCAAGAAAGTGGCATCGCGGCCAATAGGGCGAAATAGATTTAACTTACCGCCACGTTCGCCGCGTCCTCGGTTCTATCCGGCTTTGAGCGTCCGAGCATGACGCCATCGACGGCCGCTTTCAGGTAAGCATCGCTCAGGTGCGAGTAGCGTGCCGTCATACGACCGTCCCGGTGTCCGAGCAGGGTTTGCAGGCCACGCGCTTGTATTCCGGCCATCGCCTGATAGCTCGCGAACGTATGGCGGCAATCGTGAAGCCGGAAATCCGCGATGCCCGCGCGACGCACGGCGCGCATGAAGGCGATGCTGACTTGGTTCGCGTGGAGCGGGAACAGCCGGCCGTCGATTCGTGGCGGGAGAGCCTTGACGCTTCAAGCGCCACGTCGTTTAGATAGACTTGGCGCGCCTCACCGTTCTTGGTTTCTGTTAGCGCGGTGCGGTTTTGCCAGTCGATCGACTTACGGGTTAGGCTCAAGATTTCGTTGCGCCTCATGCCGGTGTTGAGTGCCACAGTAGCGAACGCCCTGAGATAAGGGATCGGATCACAGGCCGCGAGCAAGCGACCGATTTCGTCGAGATTCAAGAAACGGGTTCGGCCGCCGGGTTCCCGGAGCGCCTTGAGGCCGGCCAACACGCCGCCTTGCGAATCTATTGGCAACGGCCTAGGAGGGTCTGGGTCATCTCGATATGACGCGGCATTCCGATATGCGTGTACGTCTCCAGCGCTTCGCTGGTTGGTTTTCGCGCTTTTTCGCGATCGCCCGGGGCGGCGCGATCCAGCAGCATCATCGCATGGAAGCGTCGTATGTCCGCCTGTTCGAGTCGGTCGGGAAAGGCTTCAGCTTGCTGCATCGCGATCTGAAAATGCTCTTCAGCGGCCTCCCACTGACGCGCCCCAGCCGCCGCGAGACCCGCGATCGTCTGGGTGAAGCGCGAGATCGGCCAAAGCGCCACCGCTCCAGTGTCGATGAGCTCGCGAACCAGCGGGTAAAGCTGTCCGGCTTGCGCCTGCTCGCCAAGCATTACGAGGCCCTCGACTACCAACCCGAGCATCCACCACGAACCTCTGAAGTTTTCCTGGCCGTTGACAGGCAGCCGCGCGCGGTTTTGTTCAAGGATCGCCAAAGCGCCGGCGCGATCGCCGTCGTATGCCATCTGGCGAAAAAGCGCTCCCTCACCAAACCCACCCATCGAGCTCATCCCCGGATCGCGGCGGCAGGAGGCTTGGGCATGCGCTAGAGCGCCCGCCCAGTTGCCGCGAATTAAATCCACCCCGCTTAGTTGTACCTCGGAGAGAACTTCCCAGAAGGGGAACCTCATCTTGACGTCGGATTTCGACACTTCCTGGAAGCCGGCTTCCAATTTTGCGAGGTCAGGCTCTTTGGTAAATTCGAGCCAGGTTCGGGTGCTCAGGCAAAGCGCGATGGAATAGGCTTGCCCTATCCTAGTCGCCAAGGGCTCGAGCTCGTCCGCTATTCGTATGGCCTCTTCCAACCTCCCCAGAGTCAGCAATGTCTGATGCAGAACTCGCAGGTGCAGGGCGCGTTGCCACGGAGGCGCTTCCGCTCCGCCTAGTTGTTCGCTCAGAAGGCCGTCCGCCGCAGACTCTCTCAACCGAAAGAAGTGCAAGTTCACGATCGACCTGGCGCCAAGCACCCTGGCTTCAAGCCTTGGATCGGAAAGTTTGGATGCTATCTCGAGAGCCTCACGCAGCGCCGCACAAGCCGACTCACGGCCCGCGGAATCCGCGCTGGCCTCACCGAGGGCGGCAAGCAGGCGCACCCGGTTGGCGCTGACATCTCCTTCAAGCTGGGCGAGCCCGCGACGAGCGGTCTCGGCTGCTTCCTGGAAGCGGCCAACCCAGATGAAGGCATCGGCCAACTCGGCAAAGCTGCTGCCAATCCTCTCCCGGTCGTCGAGATTGGTGTAAATGTGGAGCACCTCGCTGAGATTGCCGACTGCCGCGTCGAATCTTTCAAGACCCAGCTCCGCAATCGCGAGGCTCGCCAGCAAGTCGGCCTTTTCTCTCGGATCAACCGCGCCCTGGTACGACAGTGCGGAGCGGAAACTACGCCCGGCGTCTTCAAATGCGGCAGCTTCGAGCGCATTCTTGCCGGCCAGCGTCAGATAAAGAACCAGTCTGCGACTATTGGCGAACGATCCTGCCTTGAGCAGATGGTCAGCGATCTCCCCAACGCGCTCTTTAACGGCATCGGGATTTAGCCGCTCGATCGCTTCGGCGACGCTCGCGTGCATTCGCTGTCGGCGGGGGGCTGAAATAGCGGCAAGCACCGTCTGTCGTACAAGTTCGTGTCTAAAGGTAAACGGTCTATCCGGCCCCTCGGAGCTAGGGACGATTATCCCCATCCGCTGTGCCTTCTCGATCACGGTGAAGAGTTCGTCGACATCGACCTGGCTGACCTCCGTCAGGAGCCGAAAGCTGAAACCGCGCCCGATCATCGCGGCCGCTGCCAGCACGCGCTTTTCATGCTCGTCGAACCGCTCCAGGCGTCGCCCAATGATCAAGCGCACGTTTTCCGGAACGTCGATCTCGTCGATCTCGATGTCAGTGCGGAAATTCCCGGCCTCGTCGAAGACTTTGCCCTCCTCGACCAGATGGCGGTAAACCTCCTCGACGAAGAATG
>JBAWCX010000147.1:0-3698 GCA_049590495.1 Binatus sp. (SeqCode) | reverse complement strand
CTTCTGTTCGGCGTCGGCTACTACCTCGACGGTGGCGTCGAGAATGCCCGTCACGGCTCGTTCGCCGACATGTTTTTTTTCAGCGTGCAGACTATGGCGACGATCGGCTACGGCAAGCTGGTGCCGGTCTCGATGTTCGCGAACATCCTGGCCTCCATCGAGGCGCTGACCGGATTGGTCTCGCTGGCGGTGATGACCGGGCTCGTGTTCGCAAAATTCTCGCGGCCGACCGCGCGCGTCCGGTTCAGCCGCTACGTGGTCATCGGCCCGCGCGATGGCGTGACCAGCCTGATGATCCGGATGGCCAACCAGCGCGCGGACCGAATCGTCGAGGCGAACATCCACGCTGTTTTCGCCCGTCAGGAAATCACCGCCGAGGGTGAAGCGATTCGCCGCTTCTACGATCTCGCGATGACCCGCAACGTCAGCTCGCTGTTCGTGTTGTCGTGGACCGCAGTGCATCGCATCGTCCCAGGCAGTCCGCTGTTCGGCGAGACGCGCGACTCGCTTGCCAAGTGCCAGCCCCAAATCATCGTGTCGATCACCGGCCTCGACGAGGTCTTCTCGCAAACCATCCACGCCCGCCATGCTTTCGGATTCGACGAGATCATCTGGGGCGCGCGCTTCGCCGACGTCCTGGTGAGCCACCCCGACGGCAGCCAAAGCGTCGACTATACGCGGTTCGACGACGTCGAAATGCTTACGCCTGCCAAGTGATGCGATTTCGGTGCTTGTTCACACAACTGGGCAAATCTGGGCATTATCAGGATGCGCCGTGCGTGGGATTTTTTCGGCACGGAACGGGGAGACAGAATGACGGAAGGGGCAGCGGGTACCTCCCGCAGATTTCTGGTTGCGATCGCGCGATGGTTCGACACGTCGGCTGGGGGCGATTCTCCCGCCGATCTGCCGCAGAAGACCGATTGGTTCCGATGCATCCCGTACGTCGCCGTCCATCTGATGTGCCTTGGCGTAATCTGGGTCGGATGGAGCCCGGTCGCGGCAGGCGTCGCCGTCGCGCTGTATTTCATTCGGATGTTTGCGATCACCGGCTTCTACCATCGCTACTTTTCGCATCGCTCGTTCAAGACTTCGCGCGCGGGCCAGTTCGCGTTCGCAGTAATCGGCGCGACCGCGGTGCAGCGCGGAGCGTTATGGTGGGCGTCGCATCATCGCCTGCATCATCAGCGCTCGGACGAGCCTGAAGACGTTCATTCGCCGCGTCAGCATGGCTTCATCTGGAGCCACATCGGATGGATCACGTCGGAAGCGAACTTCCGCTCCGAGCTGCGCGTCGTCCGCGACCTCGCGAAATTTCCTGAGCTGGTGTTTCTCGATCGCTTCGACGTGTTGGTTCCGACGATTCTCGGCTTCGCGCTGTTCGGGCTGGGCGCTTTGCTGCAGCGTCATGCGCCGGGCCTTCACACGACCGGCGCGCAGATGCTCATCTGGGGATTTTTCATCTCGACCGTCGCGCTTGGCCACGGCACCTTCACGATCAATTCGCTGGCGCACGTCATCGGCCGCCGCCGCTACGAGACCAACGACGACAGCCGCAACAGCTTCGCACTCGCGATGGTCACGCTGGGCGAAGGATGGCACAACAATCACCACCACTTCCCGGCAGCCGCGCGCAACGGCTTTTTCTGGTGGGAAATCGACATCACGTACTACACGCTCAAGCTGCTCGAAGCCGTTGGGATAATCTGGGACCTCCGCCAGGTACCGCCGGAGTTGCTGGATGAGGCACTACTCGACAAGCCGGGCAAAGCCCGCATCCCGAGCGTCGCGATTCCTCCCGCGATCTCGGTCGCAAGCGCGCCATCGATAGTGCTCGGGTCGTCGCTCGACTCCGCACTGGCGCCCGCCGACTCGTCGCCGTCAGCCGCCGACGCGTGACGAAATCCTGACCTCTCCGTGTCCGAGGAGAGGTCGGCGAAAGCCGCGCAGCGGTGTCGCCGGGAGAGGTGCAACGCCAGACGTCGCACACTGCGCACACGCTGGTGTACTTCGCTGGACACTGATTCCGCCGCCCGACAGCGGCACAACTCGCACTACTGCGCCGGCGAGCGTTGCACCTCTCCCGTCGCTCACCTTCGGCTCGCGACGACCTCTCCTCGGACAAGGAGAGGTTAGGATCTCCCCCTTACATAGTTCTAACAGGGACGAAGTCCCGCATCATTTCTTGGCATCGGGTGCAGGGGTCACCCCTGCCCAAGGAAGCGTGAAACCCACGGCGGGTTTCACATTAAATTAAGTTCCTCAGTTCCTTTGCGCGCTTGCGCGGCGACGCGGCTGCGTGTAATCGATGCGTCGAGATGGCGAAAACTGACTCCATAGTGGCGTCGGGTGTCGATGCGGCCCGGGCGCGTCGTCCGGCCTTCATCGATCGTTTCGCGCGCGGCGCGGTGCTTGGCCGGCTGGCGGGAATCAGGCAGGGGCGCATCGTGATTGAAGACGGCGACGAGCGTATCCCGTTCGGTCCCGATGCCTTCGACGCGGAACTGCGCGCCACTATCCGGGTCCACGACCGCCGCTTCTATTCCGATCTCGCGCTCGCCGGCAGCGTGGGCGCCGGCGAATCGTACATGGCCGGCTCGTGGACGACCGACGATCTGACCGCGCTCGTGCAGATCATGATTCGCAACCGCGACGTGACGGAGGGCATGGACGGCGGCCTTGCGCGGCTCGCCAATCCCGTCCGCCGCCTGATCCACTACCTAAATCGCAACACGAAGACCGGCAGCCAGCGCAATATCGCGGCACATTACGATCTCGGCAACGATTTCTTCGAGTTGATCCTCGATCGTACGCTGATGATGTACTCGTGCGCGATCTTCGAGCGCCCGGACGCGACGCTCGAGGAAGCGGCGGCGGCCAAAGTCGATCGAATCTGCCGCAAGCTCGACCTGCGCGCGCACGACCATCTCGTCGAGATCGGCACGGGATGGGGCGGGTTTGCGATTCATGCGGCCAAAAACTACGGATGCCGCGTCACGACCATCACGATCTCGCGCGCGCAGCACGACTACGCCGTCAAGCGAATCGCCGCCGAGGGGCTCTCGGAGCGAATCACCGTGCTGTTCAAGGACTATCGCGACTTGACCGGGCAGTTCGACAAAGCCGTCTCGATCGAGATGATCGAAGCCGTCGGGCATCACTACCTCGATTCGTATTTCCGCAAATGCGGCGAGTTGCTGAAGCCGGACGGCATGATGCTCTTGCAGGCGATTACGATCGCCGACCGCGAGTACGAGGGCGCGCTCAAGCGCGTCGATTTCATCAAGAAGTACATCTTCCCCGGCAGCTTCATCCCGTCGGTCACCGCGCTGTGCGACTCGATCACGCGCGCGAGCGACATGCGCCTGTTCCATCTCGAAGACATCACGCCCAACTACGCCGAGACCTTGAAAAACTGGCGCCTCCGGATGTTCCAGAACATCGAGCGCGTGCGTGCGCTCGGCTATCCCGAGGAATTCATCCGGATGTGGGAATTCTATCTCTGCTACTGCGAGGGCGGCTTCCGCGAGCGCTACATCGGCGACGTGCAGATGCTGCTGACCAAGCCGGACTGCCGCAGAGCGCCGATCGCGCTGCAGCTTTAACCGCGCCCCACCACCCAATTCACTTAATTTAATGTGAAACCCGCGGTGGGTTTCACACTTCCTTCGGCAGGGGTGACCCCTGCACCCAGTATT
>JBAWCX010000146.1:0-4204 GCA_049590495.1 Binatus sp. (SeqCode) | reverse complement strand
GCTGATAGGCGTCGAGCTGGTGCGCGACCTCGAGACCAAGGAACTGCTCGGCAAAAAAGTCACCGAGCTGATCTTCGCCGAATGCCTGAAGCGCGGGCTGGTGATGATGGCCTACTTTCCCAAGATTCGAATCAATCCGTCGCTCGTGATTACCGAAGCGCAGGCCGAAGCCGGCGTCGAGATTTTGGATGAAGTGTTCGCGCACGTCCGCGACCACGTTGACTGGCGCCACGCGTAAGCGAAATCTTTTCTCGATGGCCAATCCGAGTGGCAACGCGGCACTGTTCTTCGATCTCGGCGGCACGCTCGTCAAGCTGAACGAGTCGCGCGAGATTCCGCTCGACGCCGACGGCGATATCGTTATCGAATTGCTGCCCGGCGTAGCCGAGAAGCTTCGGCCATTGCACAACCATCTGATGTTCGTCGTTACCAACCAGGCAGGAATCGGGCGCGGGCGGCTGACGGCCGAGAAAGTCGAAGCTGCGCTCGAGGAACTCGACGATCAGCTCGGCGATATCCTGACCGGATGGCAGATCTGCCCGCATACGGACGACGACAAATGCGAATGCCGCAAGCCGAAGGGCGGCATGATCACGGAGCTCGCGGATTTGTACGGCGTCGATTTAGCGTCGTCGACAATGGTCGGCGATCAGGAAGTCGACCGGCTCGCGGGCGAAGCCGCGGGCGTCGCGAAGTTCGTCGCGGCGGCGGAATTCTTTGGGTGGAAATAGGGAAAGGGAAATCACTTGATTCAACGTGAAACCCGCGGTGGGTTTCACACTTCCTTCGGCAGGGGTGACCCCTGCACCCGGTATCAGGATAAGGAGAGAAAAACATGAAAATTGGATTGCTGACGCCGTTCACCGGCAAGAACGCTCACCCCGCGGAATTTGCGCGCATTGCTGAATCGCTTGGGTTCGAGTCGATTTGGGTGCCCGAGCATCCCGCTATGCCCGCTAATCCCGTCCAGCAGTTTCCTACCGGAGGGCCGATTCCGCCTCAGTACTTTACGATGGCCGATCAGATCGTCGCGCTCAGTATGGCGGCTGCCGTTACCAAAAATCTGAAGCTTGCCACCGGTATCTGCCTCGTGCCCGAGCATGAGCCGCTTGCGCTGGCCAAGCAGATCGCGACTCTGGACACATACTCGGGCGGCCGCGTGCTGTTCGGGATTGGCGCGGGATGGCTGCGCGAGGAGAGCGATCTGTTCGGCGTCGATTTCGCCCATCGGTGGAGCGAGACCGCCGAGATTGTTGCCGCGATGCGCAAGCTGTGGACCGAAGATCAATCGTCATTAGACGGCAAGTACGTCAAGTTTCCGGCGGTGAAGTCGCTGCCGAAGCCGGCGCAGAAGTCGGGGCCTCCCGTGCTGATCGGCAGCCTGGATAAGAACGCGCTCAAGCGCGTCGCGAAGTGGGCCGACGGATGGTGCCCGATCGCGTTGAACGCGGCGCAATTGAAAACGCGCGTCGATGAACTCAAGCGCGAGTGCGCGGCGCTCGGCAGGAATTTCGCGGAGTTGGATATCACGATCATGGGCGGAATACGCGGAGATCGCGCGCAGGTGCAAGATGGGCTGAAGGAGTTTGCGGAAGCGGGAGCAGGGCGGTTTGTCGCAGGATTGGGGGAACTTACGTTCGAGAGTTTTGAGGGGACGCTGAAGAAGATCGCGGGGTTGTATGTGTAGGAAGGGGAAGTCACTTTATTGAATGTGAAACCCCTCCTGGGTTTCACGCTTCCCTGGGCAGGGGTGACCCCTGCACCCAGTACTAAGAAAGATGCGGGACTTCGTCCCTGTTAGAACTTTGTAAAAAGGGAGGGTCCGACTCTTACCTCGCCTTAGTTTACGGGAGCGGCGGCCGGCCGCATCGCGGCCGGTAGGTGAGGGTTCTGCGAACTCGTCACGGAAGTAAGATTCCACTCAAATTTCGTCGCGGAGTATCCTGGTTGCTACTACCAGCGCGGTGGCGCCTGCCGTCGACATCAAGATGGCGCCTATGAAGTTGTGGGCTCGCACGCCCAGCACTTCGAAGATCATTCCGCCGACTACTCCGCCGAGCAGGCCTAAGCCGATGTCGCACATCATTCCGTAGCCGTTACCGTTGAGGATTTTGCCGGCCAGCCATCCCGAGATTAGTCCTATTAGAATCCATGCGAACATTATTGCCTGTCCTCCCGCTTGCGCGTTCGTTGAGGTAGAGAGCAAGAGCGCTGCCATTGTGCGGGAGCGAGGGATTGCGGAGTGAATCCGGAGGAACGCTGCGCCGCGGATGCCGTGTTTCTGCTGCGGTGCAGAGTTCGTGCTGCGGGGTAACCTAACCCCTTCCCCCTTCCCTCACCCCAGGCGCGGACGCCGTTCCCTCTCCCGCGGAGCGGGCGAGGGTAATTTGGTACTGCAGCCGGACATAGAGGGGAAGGGGAACCGGTTGAACGCGCATTCCGGTCGCGCCATTTGGAGACAATCGCGGGGAAACCGGTTGCGAGCGTACTTGGTTTAGCTGACACTTAGCGGCGATTATGAGTAGTCGATCAAAATTGCGGGGGGCTTTTTCCGGGTTTGGCGAGGTTGCTGCTCGGGCACATCTGCCGGGCTGGCGCTCGCGCGAGAATGTTTCTATCGGCGTCGTTCATGATCCTGTTTCCGAGCGTCGGCATGAAGCCATTCGGCTTATCAAGAGTGTTCGCGTGTATGACGACCTCGAACTGATGCTTGACGGCGAGGCGCCTGATTTTGTGGATGTCGCGAGCCCGCCGGGGATGCATCATCAGGCTGCGCGGGCGGCGCTTGCGGCGGGAGCGCATGTGATTGCCGAGAAGCCGCTTGCACTTTCGCTCGTTGAATTCGATCAGCTTGCCGCGCTCGCGGCGGAGAAAGGGCGCGTGTTGATGTGCGTGCACAATTGGAAGTACGCGCCCTCGTATGCGACTGCGCGCCGCGCTATCGAAGAGGGCAGGCTGGGCCCGATTCGATTTGTGTCGATCGATCGCCTGAGGACTGAGCCGGCCGGCGCCGGTGGCAGCGGCGGGAAGTGGCGTGCGTCCGCGGCGTCGGGCGGCGGGATTCTGATCGATCACGGATGGCACGTCTTCTACCTTATTTATTGGCTTCTGGGCGGCGAAAAACCGGCGTCGGTTTCGGCGCGGCTCGAATCTCCGGCGGGTGTGGACGTCGACGACGTTGCGGACGTGCGGATCCGTTTCGCGAATGGAGCTTTCTCTCGAGCACATCTATCGTGGCGCGCGCCGGTGCGCAGAACCTCGGCGCTCATTTATGGTGAGCACGCCTGTATCGAGATTGAGGGTGATCGGGTGACGCTTACCGATCGGTCGGGGAAGGTTGAAGACTTGTCGGTGGAGGACGTGGCCGACGATTCGTACCATTCGGCGTGGTTCGGCGGAGTGGCAATGGACTTTGAGCGAGCGGTCACCGAAGGAACCAATTCTGTGGTCGTGAGGCATAACTTGGTCGAGGCGCGTGTTGCACTGGTGCTAATCGACGCCGCGCGGAAGTCATCTATTAATAACGGCGCTGCGATAAATCTCTCGTAAAATCAAATAGTTAGACCGAAATTAGCACGCGAAACGCATTTTGTCCCGCGCTGACCGCCTGACCGCTCGGACTGTCGCTCTTGACTTCCGAGAGTGTGACGGTAAAGTTTCCATTGACCGAATGGTTAGCGGCTATTTCGAGACGGCAGGATGACGGCGGCTCGGTTTGGCGCGCATCGGGCGAATTTTTGTGGCTACGGGTGACGACAGGAGTAGAGCGGGGGTCGAAGGCCGGCATATGGGCGTTTCGCAGATCAAAGTCGGTATCGCGGAGCCGCGAACGGTGTCGCAGGACTCGCGCGACGAGATCTTGAAGGCGGCGATGCAGCTCTTTGCGAGTCGCGGGTTCCATGAGACGTCGATGTCGGAAGTGGCGCGCGAGGCGCGCGTCAGCAAGGCGCTGATTTTCTGGCATTTCAAGACCAAGGAAGAGCTGTTCGTGGCGGTGCTGAACCGGCTGCTGGAGCCGTACTTTATCGATTTTGCAGAAGAAGCGGCGGTGATGGACGAGCGCGCCCAGATCGAGAAGTTGGTCGAGTTGTATCTGGGGTTCGTGCGCGACAATGCGAGCTCGGTGCGTTTTTTTCTGGCGCAAATGCTCCATGATCAGAAGTTATCGGAGAGTATGAACGAGCAGGTGCTCAAGCTTTACAAC
>JBAWCX010000145.1:0-3696 GCA_049590495.1 Binatus sp. (SeqCode) | reverse complement strand
AAGTTGTCGCGGTCGGCGTCGCACTCGCGGTTGCCGTCCTGGTCGCAGTCGCCGTGTTGGTCGCCGTTGCGGTGTTCGTCGCCGTCGCGGTGGCTGCCGACGTTGGCGTCGCAGTCGAGGTTGCCGTGTTTGTCGCGGACGAAGTCGCGGTCGCCGTCGCAGTTGCGGTGTTCGAAGTTGTCGCAGTCGGCGTCGCAGTAGCAGTTGCCGTCCTGGTCGCAGTCGCCGTGTTGGTTGCCGTCGGCGTGTTTGTCGCCGTCGCGGTGGCCGACGCAGTTGAGGTTGGCGTCGCAGTCGAGGTTGCCGTGCTCGTCGCAGACGAAGTTGGCGACGAAGTTGTAGTTGCAGTGGCGGTTGCAGTCGGCGTTGCGGTGGAAGTCGAAGTTGACGTCGCAGTCGGCGACGCCGTCGCAGTTGATGTCTGTGTCGCGGTCGCCGTTGCCGTCGCGGCGGTCGCCGTTGCGGTCGCCGTGGCAGTGGTCGTCGGCGTCGCGGTAGCCGTCTCAGTCGGCGTCGCGGTGCTGGTTGGGGTCGGCGTTGGCGTTGCACCTGTGCCAGTGCAAGTCAGATTGACCGTCTGCGTCTGTGTTTTTCCTCCATTAAAGACGAATGTCAGCGTTCCGGTGACCGGCCCCGGTGCTGTCGGCTGGCATTCGACATCAATCTGACACACTTGGCCGCCGCCCAATGAGCCATCGCAAGTGTCGCCCACCTTGAGGAATGGCGCTGAAGCGGAGATGCTCAGAAATTGAATCGTGACTTTCTTGGAGCTGTTGGCGACGTTCACTGGCTTCGCCGGGCTCGGGTTGCCGACGGCCACATTGCCGAAAGCGAGGCTCTTGGGACTGAGTTTCAGTTTTGCACTAGCCTGCGCGAAGGCGGGCGCAGCTGCGACCAGGCCAATCGCGAAGAGAAAAGCGACACTCAGAATCGAAAATCGGGACACGGACGTCTTCGGTCGAAACATCGTCAATCCTCCCATGAACATCACGGCAACGAACGCCTTCTGAAGCGCCCAGTATCACCTTCCCGCCCACAAACCAAACGCCGAACAGTTGCAATTCACCGAAGTCTACCCACAGCAGCGTTCATTCTGATCGGCCGGCCGATCCTCTGACCGGCTGGAAGGTCGTCGATACTACGGCAACAGCGCCGAGGCTGGGGCATTGGCCGGCGTCGCGGGTGTGGTCGCCGCTCCCACCGTCCAGGTCTCCGGTGCTCGGACTGAACAGCTCGTAGTAGTCTTTCTCCCCAGACGAGCCGCACAGTGGGTTCGCCGCTGAGGTGCCAATTGGAGCCGACGCCAGGGTTCCGGCGGCGCATTCGCCGCCTATCACTACTAGGTCACCGGAATGCGAACGCGCGTTGAGGACACCGTAGGCATAACCGCCGCGAGACTGGTTCAGCGCGCCCGCCGCTGTGAACTCGGTCGTCGCCGGGTCGAACAGGTCGGTCGCGGTTGTGGTCGTCTGGAGTATGTCCGCGGTCCCTTCGCAGGTCGGGAATTTCGGCTTGGATGAGCCTCTCATGGCAGCACCGCCGAGGCCGGATCGTTGGCCGGAGTGTAGCCGCTGGCGAAAGTAGGTCCGACCGTCCAGGTCTTGCTCGACTGGCTGTACAGCTCCGAGTAATCGTTCTGCGCGTTCGAGCTGCCGCAGGTGGTCGCCGCCTGCGAGCTGCCAATCACCGCCGACTCCAGGGTCGGCGTCGACGTAGTGCAGGCGCCGCCAATCACGATCAGGTCGGTCGAGTCGGTGCCATTTACGAGCACCGCCGAGTCCTCCCCTTCGCGCGCCTGGTTGAGTGAGCCGGTCGCGGTGAAGGTGCCGCCCGTGCCCGTGTCCGGAGCATACAGGTCGGTCTCGGACTGCGCGGCCTGCTTCAGCGAGGTCACTAGCACGCAGGTCGAGGGGAACGTGCCTGCTTCCACATCGACGCCGCCGGGTATAATCACTTCCCCTGCCAGACTGCCGGTCTCGATCAGGGTCGCCACTGCCGCGCGTTTCACTCCCATGGTGTTGGCTGCTGCGCTCCAGGTCTGCGTGCTCGGGTCGAACACCTCGGCGGTGTTGACCGTGGTGACAACGATATCTCCGGGCGTGGTGCAGACCGCGCTGTTGGCCTCGACACCGCCGAACGTAACCAACTGGCCGGACAGCGCTCCGGTAACCACCGCCGGATCCATCGCCACCAGCGAGGACAGCTCGCGCGGGGTAGTCAGGTTGCCGGTGGTCTTGGTGAAGGTCTGCGTAGCCGGGTTGAAGATGAACGACAGGTTCGACGACTCGCCCAGGAACTGGATCAAATCGCCGCCCGCCAGCAGCACCTGGCCGCCGTCGTTCGGGATCAGCGCTGCGCCCTGGTCCACCAAGCCGCACTGAGCCATGCCCGCTGCCTCCGCAAATCCACCTGTCCCACTGGCCAATGATGAGCTGGTGTCCGTGTATTGGAACGTGAGGCCGCTGATAGCGGTTACGGTGAAGGTGCCGTTGTAGCCCGCAACGCTTGAGGTGAAAATTTCAACCTTGTTACCAACGCTCAGGCCGGTCGGAAGCGCTGAGCTCATGGTGATTGTTACAGTTGTGCCGCTTTCCGTGGCCGTCGAAATCGCACTTGCAGGTCCATTGCAGACTGCGGGAAGCCCGGTAGCGCATGACGACACTCCCGCCGCGCATCCCGGGATCGACTGGGTCGCGGTGAAGGTGTCAGTGGCCGGGTTGTACAACTCCGCCGTGAAAAGCGCCGTCTGTCCCGGCGGCGATCCAGCCGGCGGCGTAGTTGCGGTCGACAGGAACGAGCTCCCGCTCGAGCCGCCAACGATCAGCACCTGCCCGTCCAGCGAGGTGCCGCTGCCCTCGATCAGCGTCGCGCTCGGGCCGCTGCGCTGCGAGGTCATCACGCCGCCACTGCCGCTGCCGGCAAACGTGAACGATTGGGTGCTCTCGTTGTACAGCTCCGCCGTGTTCAACGCATTGCACTGGAAACCGCTGGTCGAGCCGTAGGTCTGTGCGGAGCAGGTCTGGCCGCCCACGATCAAGGTCAGCCCGTTGGGCAGCACAACCGGCGTCGCCGACTCGCGCGAGGTGTTGAGCGAGCTCACCTCCACAAAGGTGTCGCTGGCCGTGTTGAAGATCTCGGCGCCTGCGGTCGACAGGGTGTCGGTCGCCAAGGGGAGGAGCCCGCCCAGCTTGGAGCCGGTATCGCCGCCCGCCACCAGAATGTCGCCCGCTTCAGGTCCGGGAGTGCTGGTTGGTGTGGCACTTGGTCCGCCCGTGCCGGTCGCGGTCGCCGTTGCGCTCGCAGTCGGCGTCGCGGTCAACGTCGAGGTAGCCGTGGCAGTGACGCTCGGAGTCGAGGTCGCGGTTGCAGTGGCAGTCGCGGAAGTGCTGGCCGTTGCGGTCGCAGTTGCCGTATTTGTGGCCGTCGCGGTTGCAGTTGCACTTGCCGTCCGCGTAGCCGTCGCGCTCGCGGTTGCGGTCGGCGTCGCCGAGGCGGTTGTGGTTACGGTCGAAGTTGCGGATGCGGTCGCAGTCGCGGTCGCAGTGCGAGTAGCCGTTAGGGTCGGCGTAGCCGACAACGTCGGTGTAGCGGTGGCCGAGACAGTCGGGGTCGGAGTCACGGTAGCCGTCGTGGCAGTCGGAGTCGCAGTCGGGGTTACCGACGGAGTGCCAAATGCGATTCCGCTGAGGCTCACGG
>JBAWCX010000144.1:0-1637 GCA_049590495.1 Binatus sp. (SeqCode) | reverse complement strand
GAGTTGTGCCTGCGAAAAGCTGGCAACGGCGGATTTGCGGTAACCTTTCAAAACCTGAGCGCTTCGCTGCCAAATTTCCGCGACCATACGGAATTGGTCTCCAGCGATGGGAAGAACCACATCGATCTACTTTCTGTCGGAACCTTCGATACGGGACATGCCTTTCTTCTCGGACACGCTACTTACAGCACGAGCTGGCAATGTGATTTGAGTGCGAGCGACGGTATCTTGACCTGCCGAGGGTCTAGCTCTAATGACTGCAATGGCAAGACATGGGCGCTATATACGATGCATATTGATTTGACGCGTTAACTCCGACGTTCCAGGACATCACATACGGCGACGTCGAACCGTCGCCATATCGGGTGGACGCTGAGAAAACGGGTAGATTCCAAAAACAAAAATGAGCGGAGACCATCATAACACCGACGACACCGGGCCTGCGGCGCGCGTGAAGGCTCTGGAAGCCCTTCTCACGGAGAAGGGGCTGATCGATCCGGCGGCCATCGACGCGATCGTCGATACCTACGAGACTCGCGTCGGTCCGCGCAACGGCGCGCGCGTCGTCGCGAAAGCATGGACCGATCCCGCCTATCGAAAACGCCTGCTCGCCGATGCAACTACCGCCGTGGCGGAGCTGGGATTCGCGGGGCCCGAGGGCGGCCATCTGGTCGCCGTCGAGAATACCGACCGCGTTCACAATCTCGTCGTATGCACTCTCTGCTCGTGCTACCCGTGGCCGGTGCTGGGCCTGCCGCCCGTCTGGTACAAGAGCTTCGCGTATCGCTCGCGAGCCGTCAGCGACCCGCGCGGCGTGCTGGCGGACTTCGGATTGAAACTGGCGCCCGACGTCGAAGTGCGGGTGTGGGATTCGAGCGCGGAGATTCGCTACCTCGTCATCCCGCAACGGCCGAAGGGAACGGCGCGGATGACTGAAGACGCGCTCGCCGCGATCGTGACGCGCGACTCGATGGTCGGTGTCGCGAAGGTCGAGGCGCCGCGCACATGAGCAACGCAGCGCTGGACAAGTTGATCGAGGCGGCGCGCCTCGATGCCGACCATGTCTTCAGTGCGCCGTGGGAGGCGCGAGCGTTTGCGATCGCGCTGCAGCTTTCCGAGTCGGGGCATTTCACCTGGGACGAGTTTCGCGATCGCCTGATTGCCGAAGTGCGCGCATCAGACCGAATCCGCGCCCGCGACGGCACCTCCGATCACGGTGAGTACTACGATCACTTCCTGCACGCGCTGGAGAAGCTGCTCGACGAAAAAGGCATCGCGCGCTGAACGCTCTCACGACCTCTCTTTCTCTAACCGCGGCTCTTCGCGACGCGCAGCCCGTTCATCAGGAGTTGCCAGATGTCGTTGTACGCCGCGTCGATTCCCGGGTCGAGCCACTCGGCGGCGTGGGCCGGGTGATGGAACCGGGTCGTGGCGAACAGCACCGCCCGGCCGGCGGCCACAGGGTCGACCGTGCGGAACGTGCCTTCCTTCACGCCGGAGCGGATGACCATCGCGGCCAGCCCGACCAGCTCCTCGACGTGAGCGGTGACGACGGACTGCGCGTCCGCCGCCAGCGTCCGGTAGGCGGCGAACAGCTCCGGGTCGTCGGCTGCGCGGCGGTGTTTGACGGCGATCAG
>JBAWCX010000143.1:0-14926 GCA_049590495.1 Binatus sp. (SeqCode) | reverse complement strand
GTCCAGGCCCAGCCGATGGCACAGCTTGACGCTCGCGGGATCGCCGCCATGCTCTCCGCAAATGCCGATCTTCAATTTCCGGTTCGACTTGCGCCCGCGCTCGATCGCGATTCGCATCAACTCGCCCACCCCGACCGGGTCGAGCTCCGCGAACGGGTCCTTCTTGTACACACCCGTGCGGATGTAGTCGGGGAGAAATTTCCCCGAGTCGTCGCGCGAAATTCCATACGTCATCTGCGTCAGATCGTTGGTTCCGAATGAAAAGAATTCCGCAACCTCGCCGATCTGATCCGCAACCACGCACGCGCGCGGCACTTCGATCATCGTGCCGATCGTGTACGGCACCTTGATGGCGCGTTCCTTGAACACCGCGGCCGCCACTTCGCGAATCTGCGCCGCCAGGATATCGAACTCGCGACGCTCGCCGATCAGCGGCAGCATGATTTCAGGCATCGCTTTGACGCCCTGCTTGCGCAGCTCGCACGCCGCCTCGATAATCGCGCGCGCCTGCGCCTGGTAAATCTCCGGGAAGCTGATTCCGAGCCGCGAGCCGCGATGCCCCAGCATCGGATTCACCTCGAACAGGCTCGCGCGCACCTGCTTCAGATGCTCGAGCGTGGTGCCGATTTTCACCGCGAGGTCGCGCAGCTCGCTGTCGGCATGCGGCAGAAATTCGTGCAGCGGCGGATCGAGCAACCGGATCGTGACCGGCAGTCCCGCCATCGCTTTCAGGATTCCGACGAAGTCCTCGCGCTGCATCGGCAGGATCTTCGCCAACGCCCGTCCGCGCTGCGTCGCGTTCTCCGCCATGATCATTTCGCGCACTGCCGATATTCGCTCGGGATCGAAGAACATGTGCTCGGTGCGGCACAGCCCGATTCCTTCGGCGCCAAAGTCGCGCGAGATTTTCGCGTCGTCGGGAGTGTCGGCGTTGGCGCGCACTCCCAGTTTGCGCACCGCGTCCGCCCACGACAGAAATTTTTTGAAGTACGACGGCATCTCGGGCTCGACCGTCGGCACGCGCCCCTCGATCACTTCGCCCGCCGACCCGTCGAGCGTGATGTACTCGCCGCGACGTATCACGGCGCCGTTCGCAGACAGCGTGCCCGCGCCGTAGTCGATCTCGAGCGCCGAGACGCCCGCCACGCACGACTTGCCCATCCCGCGCGCGACCACGGCCGCGTGACTGGTCATCCCGCCGCGCGCGGTGAGGATTCCTTCGGCCACCTGCATCCCGTGGATGTCTTCCGGCGACGTCTCCAGCCGCACCAGGATCACTTTGCGCCCGGCCTCCGCGACCGCAACCGCTTCGTCCGCCGAGAAGACCACTTCGCCGTTGACCGCGCCCGGCGACGCCGGCAGTCCGCGCGCGATGACGTGTTTTTTGCTCGACGGGTCCAGCCGCGGATGCAAAAACTGCTCGAGCTGTTCCGGCTCGACGCGCTTCAGCGCCGTCTTGCGATCGATCAGCTTCTCGTCGGCCATGTCCACCGCAATTCGCACCGCGGCCTGCGCCGTCCGCTTGCCGTTGCGCGTCTGCAGCATGAACAGCCGGTTGCGCTCGATCGTAAATTCCATGTCCTGAGTATCGCGAAAATGCTTTTCGAGCCGCGCCGAGATCTGGAGCAGTTGTTTGTAAACTGCCGGGAAGCTTTCCTCGAGCGTCGCGTAGTGCGCCGCGCGTTCCGCCTCGCTGATTCCCGCGCGCGCCGACCACGCGCGCCCCGCCTTCAGGCTGATCTGCCGTCCCGTGCGGATTCCCGCGACGACGTCCTCGCCCTGCGCGTTGGGCAGAAACTCGCCGTAGATTCCCTTCTCTCCCGTGCCCGGATCGCGCGTGAATGCGACGCCGGTGGCGCAATCGTCGCCCAGATTGCCGAACACCATCGATTGCACCGTGACCGCGGTGCCCCAATCGCCCGGGATATTGTTGATGCGCCTGTAAGTGATCGCGCGATCGTTGTGCCACGAGTCGAACACCGCGCCAATCGCCATCCACAGTTGCTCGCGCGGATCCTGCGGGATATCGCGCCCGACGCGCCCGCGAATCAGCGCGCGGAACTCGCCGACCAGCTCCCGCAAGTCATCGACGTTCAAGTCGGTGTCGTTCTCGACGCCGCGCGTCGCCTTTTTGTGTTCGATGATTTGCTCGAACGGATCGGGATCGTTCTTGTTCTCCGGCTTCAGCTTGAGCACCACGTCGCCGAACATCTGGCAGAAGCGCCGGTACGAGTCCCACGCGAAGCGCGGGTTGCCGCTGATTTCCGCCAGCCCCTTCACCGTCTCGTCGGTGAGCCCGAGGTTCAGCACCGTGTCCATCATTCCCGGCATCGAGACGCGCGCGCCCGAGCGCACCGACACCAGCAGCGGATTCTTCGCGTCGCCGAACTTGCGCCCGAGCGCCTTCTCGACCCGCGCGACGCTCTTCGCCACGCCCTCCATCAGCCCCTTCGGATACTTGTGGCCGTGATCGTAAAAGTAGTTGCAGACCTTCGTCGATATGGTGAATCCCGGCGGCACCGGCAGCTTGAGCCGCGCCATCTCGGCGAGATTTGCCCCTTTACCCCCCAGTAAATTACGCATCTCGGTGCGTCCTTCCGCCACGCCCGCACCGAAAAAGTAGATCTCAGGATGAATCCGACCCATGTGAAACCGTTGCTCCCGTCTCCGCATCGCGCGGCGACAATTTTAATTTTTAATTTTTCAGTGCGTCCAGCCGATTCGATTGCCGATCTCTTCGACCAGTCGCGCCACTGGCACGCGCTCCTGCGTCATCGCGTCGCGATCGCGGATCGTCACCGTGTCGTCTTCCATCGTCTGATGATCGATCGTCACACCGTACGGCGTGCCGACTTCATCTTGACGGCGATAGCGCCGGCCGATCGAGCCCGCCTGATCGTAGGCGACCGTGAAATGCCGCTTCAGCGCGTCGCGAATCGCCGTCGCCTTCTCCGGCTGTCCCGCTTTGCGCAGCAGCGGATAGACCGCCACCTTGATCGGCGCGAGCCGCGGATCCAGCCGCAGCACGATTCGCTCCTCGTTATCGACCACGTCTTCGTCGTACGCATCGAGCATGAAGGCGAGCATCGCGCGATCCACGCCGAGCGCGGGCTCGATCACCCACGGCCGAAAGCGCGTCTTGGTGTCCTCGTCGAAATACGTCAGGTCCTTGCCGCTGAACTTCGCGTGCTGATCGAGATCGAAGCTGCCGCGCTTGGCCACGCCTTCCAACTCGCCCCATCCGAAAGGATACAGAAACTCGATATCGGTGGTGCCGCTCGAATAATGCGACAACTCATCGGTCGCGTGCTCGCGCGCCCGCAGATGCTCGCGCTTGATGCCGAACTTGACGTGCCAGTTGAAACGAAAATCGACCCAGTAGCGATACCACTTCTCTTCTTCCTCGCGATCGGGACGAACGAAGTACTCCATCTCCATCTGTTCGAACTCGCGCGTGCGGAAGATGAAATTCTCGGTGGTGATTTCGTTGCGGAACGACTTGCCCTGCTGCGCGACGCCGAACGGCAGCTTGACGCGCTGCGTATCCACGATGTTCTCGAAGTTCGAGAAAATTCCCTGCGCCGTTTCCGGCCGCAGATAGACGACCGCCGCCGTGTCCTCGACCGGGCCCATGAAGGTCTTGAACATCAGGTTGAAATTGCGCGCCGGCGTCAGCTCGCCGCCGCACTCGGGGCATTTGTCGCCTTGGATTTTATCGGCGCGAAAACGATTCTTGCATGCTTTGCAATCGACCATCGGGTCGGTGAAATTTTTCAGATGCCCCGACGCTTCCCAGGTCCGCGGATGCTGAAATATCGCCGAGTCCAGCCCCAGCACGTCGCTGCGGTACTGCACCATCTCGCGCCACCAGGCCTCCTTGACGTTGCGCTTCAGCTCGACGCCCAGCGGACCGTAGTCGAACGTGGATCCGAGTCCCCCGTAGATGTCGCTCGTCGGAAAAACAATTCCGCGTCGCTTGCACAGGTTCACCAATTTTTCCATCGTGACCGCGCGTTTGATGGCGGGCACTGCGTTTTCCGCGGACAAAAATTCCTCCTGGATCGCTCGTTGCCGCCGGCGCGTGGCCGGGGCCGATTCGAATTGCGATTTGCTCTGGGCGCGTTTGCCCGCCGAGCGAATCGTGAAGCCTATCATGGCCCCCAATCGCCCGCAATTTTCGAGATTTCGGCCGCGTGGGTAGTGTCTCAGTTTGAAAAGGTTTGGAATTGGAGCGGCCAGGCCTGAAAGGTTAGGGTCTGACTGCTTTCTGTGGCGAAGTCACTACTGATCGTTGCATCGGTGCGCTGTTGTAAGAGTGCGTAAGCGTGCTTTACCGAAAAACCTGAATATTGACGTGAATAAGTTACCGTGGCACAAATGATGCTGTGAATCTTTATCGCCAATTTCGGCCAAGAAACGCACAAGGAGAACACGGGACATGGACAGGATTACGAGATTGCTGGTAAAGGTGCGCGAGTATCAGCGCGGCCAGACGATGGCGGAATACGCGCTGATCATGGCGGCAGTGGCAGTCGTAGTGTTCGTGGGCTACCAGACCATGGGCACGACCATCACGGCCCTGCTGAGCTCCGTCGACGGTCAACTCTAACCTGTCGATTTTGCATCAGTCTGCTCTCTTAGCGGGGGCGCGCCAATCCAGCCCCCGCTAAGAGACTCTACTTCAGAAGACTACTACCGACCTGTTATTGGGCAAGCGCGGCGGCTCGTCGCGCGGCTTCACGATTCAAAACCAAATCCTCGGGCGACGAAAGATGATCGGCGATGCCTGATTCCATCGTTTGACTCCACTGTATGGCCGTTTTCCCGAAGGTCGTGCTACAAGTGCTGATCCGGGCGCGAGGAGAACACTCGATGCGAATTTCGACGTTGGCCATCTGCGCATTTACCATTGGAGCTTCGCTGGCGATCGCGGGATGCGGTCACAAGCTGGTCGCGCACAACGGCGAGAGCACCGTCGCCGTCTATCCCGACGAGAACACGTTTACCAAGCTGACCGATCTGAAAAAACAAGGCGGCGTCGTAGGTGGGGTGATCGGAGGAGTCGGCGAAGGACTCGCGACCAAGCAGATCGACAACAACACCCCGGTGCGAATCATCAACAGCGACGACAAAGGCTCGCAAGTCGAAATCCTCGACGGCGCCTTCAAAGGCATGCAAGGCTTCGTCCCGCAAGACAACGTCCACTGACGAGCACAGCCGATTCGCGTTTCGTTCTCCTGAACCAAAAACGTTTCACGTGAAACGTTTTCGCTTTATACTAACAATAGATACGGAGCGTTTTCCCGGGATCAGGCGAAACTACGACCACTTTCAGCGCGACTAGGTCGCGCCCGCCGCTGGCAGTTAGACCTTCGGCACTTCCATGCCCTTCTTCACCGCCGGACGCGCGCCGACCGCCGCGATCCATCGCGAAACGTTCGCGCCTTCGCCAACCACGTCGGCCTTGAAGGCTTTGATCGCCGGGAAGCCGACCACCAACCACGGGTAGGTTGCGATGTCCGCGATCGAATACTCGCCCGCCATGTATTCGGTCTGCGCCAGCTGATTGTCGAGCACCTTGATGAGCCGCGCGCATTCGGTGGCGTACCGATCGATCGCGTAGGGAATTTTCTCGGGCGCCGCGTTGATGAAATGATTTGCCTGGCCGAGCATCGGCCCGATATTCGCCATCTGCCAGAACAGCCATTCGAGCACTTTCGCGCGCCCGGGATTCTTCGCGGGGAACAGCTTGCCGGTCTTCTCGGCCAGATGCACGAGGATCCCGCCCGACTCGAATATCGAAACGCCCGCGTCATGATCGACGATCGCGGGAATCTTGCTGTTCGGACAAATTTTAACAAACTCCGGCTTGAACTGGTCTCCGTTGCGAATGTTGATCGGATGAACCGAGTACTCGAGGCCGCACTCCTCGAGCATGATTGCGGGTTTGCGGCCGTTAGGCGTCGTCCAGGTGTAGAGGTCGATCATTGTGAATACTTCCTTCCGCACGATTGTGATTATCGGTTGGTATCACACCGTGTGATCTGAGCCCAACGATAGGACGAGCCACCAGCGGGAATCCGGCCGCTCGGCTCGCGCCATCGGAAGGAAAAACTGATTCTGAAATGTTTTGCGCAGGATCGCTACAGCGCGTTGACGCCGCGCTCGCCGGTGCGGATACGCACCACCTCTTCCATCGGCATGACGAAGATTTTCCCGTCGCCGATTCTGCCGGTCCGCGCCGCGCGCTCGATAGTCTCGACGACCTGCGCCGCCAACTCGTCCGAAACAATTATCTCGAGCTTTACCTTGGGCAGAAAATCCACGACGTACTCCGCGCCGCGGTACAGCTCGGTATGCCCCTTCTGACGGCCGAATCCCTTCACTTCGCTGACCGTGAGACCCTGCACCCCGATACTCGACAGGGCCTCTTTGACCTCGTCGAGCTTGAACGGTTTGATGATCGCCTCAACCTTCTTCATAAGTCTCCTCTCGGTCCTATTCAGACTGGCCGCGCGTCATATAAAGCCGGCCACCGCCTCATCCTCCCAATAACAATTCCCCCCGGATGCCGGCAGTTCAAGCACACCGTGTTGCGCGGCTGCCGCGACGGTTCCGCTGGGCGCCTGCTAGCTGAAAAAAACCTCCCGCGCGTGATTGGTGTCGTTATACTCGCGCACCTCGGCAATCTTATCGCCGTCGAAGCGAATGTCGAAGTGGTAGCGATTGTTGTATTTCTTCCCGTTCGCCGCGACGGTGTTCGACTCCGCCTGCACGGCGCATCGATCACCCTCGCAAATGACCGTCTCGATTTTGAGGCCGAGTCCGCCCGGCATCATCGCCTTGATCATTCTCGCGAGATTCATGAGTCCGTCATGCCCCTTCACCGGAGGAATGCCTTCCATCCTGGTCATGACCTTCCACTCGAAGTCGTTGGCGACCATCGTGGCGAGCCGCACCGGATCGGGATCTTCAAACTCGCTGAGAAATTCAGTGGCTAATTCCTTTTTTTCCGCTGGCGTCATGGCGTCACTCCTTACTGGTTCCAAGCAGATACCTACTTCATCCAGCGGGATTCCGCCATCTGGCGCCATCGGATCAACGCAAGCGCGATGCCAACGAGCACTGGCCGTTGCGATACGCATTGCCGCGTCACAATTTTTTCAAGCTCGGTTTCCGGATGCTCAACTGGCGGGCGTCCGATTAATTGGCAGGCATTTGCTACGATGCAGCGCTGTCGCTGCGCCTGGGCTGAAATTTGGGCTCCTCGCCACGCGACAGGCGCTGGATATTCTCGCGATGACGAAACAGGGCCAGCGCCGTCATCAGGATCGCGAGCAGCAAATAGTGATGTGGCAACCTGAGCGCAGCGACTGTCGGCGGCAGCGCGATCGCGGCGCACATCGACGCCAGCGACATGATCCGGCTAATCGCAAGGACCACGGCGAACACTGCCAGCGCGATCAGAATCGCCATCGGCGAGATCGCGAGCCAGATTCCGAGCGCGGCCGCGATGCCCTTGCCGCCATGAAAGCGGAGAAACACCGAGCAAATCGCGCCGATGAATGCCGCCAGGCCGACCCATGCGATGCCTGCGATAGGACAACCGGCGGCACGCGCCACCATCACCGGTATCGCGCCCTTCAGAATGTCGCCAACGAACGTCATCGCGGCGGCGCTCATGCCGCCCGCGCGGATCACGTTGGATGTCCCGATATTGCCCGAGCCGACCGCGCGCGGATCGAAGCCGCGCATCCGGCCGACGATCACGCCAGTCGGAATCGAGCCGACCAGGTACGCGCCAACTATCAGCAGTGTTTCAGTAATCACGTGAGGCTGAAGCAGTGTTCGCGTCGCACCGCCTCTTCCCCTCTCCCCGCAAGGGAGAGGATCGAAGGTGAGGGACGTTGTTCAGCGCGCGATCGTCTCGCGCACGATTCAAAGTTCTGCTGATACGTACGTAGCGGCTTCATCGAGCAACCTAACCCCTAACCCCTTTTTTCGGGCCCGCGCGGGAAGGGGAACTAGACTGGGAGTCTGGGAAGAATTGGTCGGGGTGACAAGACACCAGTTGAACTTTTCTGCGTTTTGCACCTGAAATCAAGGATTGGGAATTTTTTTGGCGAATAACTTCCGCTGGTTCCGTGATCTGAATCATTCCGACCGTCGTTTAAGGAAGAACTGAGTTCTCAATCGCTCCGCTCGGCTAGTTGCCGCAAAACATCCTCCAATCCGACTTGGCCTTTCAATCGGCTCGCTTCGTCACGTTCGAAGTTGATCCAGCCTTGATTGAAGCCATCCAGCATTTGCATGCGTGGCGTGGGATGCCTCATGCCCTGCGACTTGAACAACGACTCCCACATTTGACGGGGGACGGCCTGTGCGCGCACCGGATGCTGGAAGATTTTGGCAAATGCTGCGGCGATGTCGTTCGGCGTCACGCGTTCAGGACCTTCCAGTTCAACTACGCGCGAACCGTTCCATTCTTGTCGCAAGAGCTCAGCAGCGACACGTCCGATATCGGCCGTCGCCACCATCGGAAACGGCCTATCAAGCGGTTGCAGGAAGCTGGATATCACGCCAGTGTCTCGCGCCGGCGCGACATCCCAAGCGCAATTCTCAATGAACCAAGCCGGCCGCAGAAATGTGATCGGCATGGGCAACCCGCCGAGCGATTCCTCCATGATTCTCAATTGCGTCAGCAGGTTTGTCTGCTTTGCTTGCGCGCCGATCGTTGAAATGCAGACGACCTTTTCCGGACGCGCCGCTTGCAGAGCCTGGCGCACGGCGTCGACGGTAGCTCTTGTCTCGGGAAAGCCTTCCGCGGGATCAAAAATTGGCGGCAGCAGCACGAACACGCCGGTCACCGCCCTGAATGAGGCGGAGAGCGCTGCGGTGTTATTCATGTCAGCCAGCGAGACCTCACAACCCCGTGCCTCCCACGCCGCGCCTTTGCGGGAATCGCGGACCACGGCCCGAACGGCGTGGCCGGCGTTCAAAAGTGCCCGGGCGACTTCGCCCCCAACCTTGCCGGTGATTCCAGTAATGGCGTACACGCCTGCACTCCTCGCTCACATCTCTCAACAAACGGCATTATAGTCCTCGAAGAGAGGATAAAGAACGTAAATGAGGGCCCGTTACGGGTTCAATCTCCCGTTATCAGCCGCAGGTCTGGGCAAGTCGGGCGGAATAGAAATCGGGGTGACTGGATTTGAACCAGCGACTCCTGCGTCCCGAACGCAGTGCTCTGGCCAGGCTGAGCTACACCCCGTCTCCGGTTGAGCGTGATCGGGAGAATACAGACGAGTGGTTATAGCATCCGAGGCGATACCGCGCGAGTCCGGCGGAATCGTGGAACTGCGGGTCAACTTGCGCTTTGTACGGGTGATCGTCGCTGAAGCGATAAAGATATGAAAATCAAGATGCCGCCGATCAAAACCAGCGCGACCATCGCAAAAAAGAAGATGAAGGTCACCACACCGTAACCCTCGGAAAGTTCAGGCTGATTCTGCGCTTCCACTTTTAGCCGCGGTTTTCCAAGGGCCAGCGCGCTTCCATCCGCAAGCACATTTACGTCCAATACGTAGCGCCGTCCGCTTTGGCTTTGGAAATGTCCGAGTTCTCGAGATATTGAGTCTTCCATCCAGTCACCGCTTCTGTAGTCGTCGCTGGAGCCTTTGGCGACGGTCCGTCCACCGCTCGTAAGTAACCAAGACGCCTTAACTACAGGTGGTCGGTCCGGACAGTCCTCGAAAGTACCAGAACTGCCGACCACCCTTGTACCGAGTAGACAATTCAGCGTCTCAGCCGGAATTCTCTTTTGTACTTCAATTTCGAATCCGTAGGGCGCATCCATATTGAGCTTAAACTCGCGGGTGCGGACACGTCCAACCACCATCGAAATAGGAATATTCACCGGGACCATGGTGCGCGTTTCGAGCCATAAGACCCACGTACCGAATGCGCCGATGCCCGCGCAGATGAAGATAAGGCCCGCGAGTTTGGTTTTCGATAGTCGCACAGTCCTGAGACCGATGGTCGCTAGACTTTGAGTGTCGTACCCCTGACCAGATCGCGCATCTCGCCGACAATTTTGACGTAGTCGGGCTTGCCGAAGATTCCCGAGCCAGAGACGAACACGTTGGCGCCGGCGGCCTTTACGTCCGCGATATTGTCGAGCTTCACGCCGCCGTCGATCTCGACGTCGATTGCGAGTCCGCGCCGCTTCAGCTCGCGCCGGATGTAACGCAGCTTGTCGAGCGCGGCCGGGATGAACTCTTGCCCGCCGAAGCCCGGATGCACGCTCATCACAAGGATCATGTCGAGATGCTCGGCGAACGGCAGCACGCGGCCGGCGTCGGTCTCGGGATTGATTCCGATCGACGCGCGCGCGCCGAGGTCATGGATTCGCTTCGCCATCGCCGGGATGTCGGGGCAGACCTCACAATGCACCGAAATTGAGTTGGCGCCCGCCTTCACGAATGCTTCGACGTAGCGCGCCGGCTCCGAGATCATCAGGTGTGCATCGAGCGGCAGCCTGGTTATCTTGCGCACCGACTCGAGCACCGGGATTCCGATCGACAGATTAGGCACGAAGTGCCCGTCCATCACGTCGAAATGAATCATGTCGGCGCCGGCCTTTTCGACCGCGTGAATCTCGTCGCCGAGCCGCGCGAAGTCAGCGGACAGAATCGACGGCGCTATTTTGTCGGCGGCATCCACCCATGGAGATTTATCCATCTATTTTGACCCGGTACAACGCCATGAGGTCGGTCCCGCCGGGATCGTGCCCGAGCTGACTCAGTAGAGTCGTGATTTGTCCGCGATGGTGCGTCTGATGGTTGAAAAAATGGGTCACCGCGATCCACATCGGCACGCGATAACGGCCGGACGCTGACAGCGAGTCATAGACCATCTCGCGCGCCAGGAACTCGGGTGTGACTTCGTCGGACGTTGTCCACGCCTCGATCATGGCGTCGGTCTTCTCACGCTCGCGCCGCAGCGTTGAGAAATCCGCGTACAATTCCTGGTCGAGTGAGCGAATCTCGATGGGACGGCCGCGCTCGTCGAACGATCGCGTGCGATCGGCGCCGACAAACCGCGCCATCTGCACGCGATCGGCAAGCAGCAGATGGTTGAGCGTGCGATGAATCGAGCCGAAGAACGCGTACAGGTCGCGCTTGCGCTCCTCATCGCTGAGCGCACCGCAGATGTCGTAGATACTGCGGTTCATCCACGTGTTGTACTGCGCCATCGATCTGAAGTGAGTGATCAGATCCATCGCGCCCGGCTCAGTTGCGAAGCAGGCGTACGGCGAAGCACTCGCGAGACACTCAGAACCGCGGGATCGCGCTTGAGAGCCATGCGCCGATAGGATTCGAGACCATTCGCCGCGACGAATATGAGTGATGGTGATACCGCGTGGATCGAGTGTACGTGTGCCGTGTCATATATGACCGGGTCGGATACGAAACATAACTCAAATTCCGCGGCGCCGGAGCAACGGAGCTTTCAGCGTAATCTCCACCGCTCCAACTTGCTGACGGCGTGCTGGTCGCGCTCGGCGTCACTTGCACCCTGCCGACGCCCTTCCCAGTCAGCCCGATTTGCTGCGCGGCGCCATGCGAAAGGTCGAGCGAGCGCCCGCGTACGAATGGTCCGCGATCGTTGATTCGCACCACCACCGACCTGCCGGTATCTGGGTTCAGTACTCGCACGTGCGAGCCCAGCGGCAAAGTCTTGGACGCCGCAGTCAGCTCTTCGGGATTGTAAGTCTCGCCGGTGCTGGTGCGCCGGCCCGCGAAGCCGGGCCCATACCATGAAGCGACTTCGGTGCGTGTCCCTCTATAATTTCCCGCCGACGGCGCGTAGTAGCTCGTGGGCGCGGAGGTGAAATTCTGCGAGGAGCATCCCGCGAGCATGAACGCAAACAGAAGGCTGAGCCCCACCGCCCATCGAATCGGATCCATTTTATCGAGGTTCGGGTATCTGCAAACTGCGGCGCGCGCGATCATCAGCCAGCACCTGGTACGAAATGAATGAAATGATGGTCCACGTGCGTGCGCCGTAATTACTCAGAATTCTAGCGCCGAATCAGCCGCGTCGCAAAGAATCCGTCGAGTCCGCCGACGTCCGGCCGCGTCTTCATGAATCCTCGCGCATCGATAACGTCTCTAAACTCGTCTCGACCCGCTATGTCGCGATCGATTTCGAAATTGTCGTGGCGCGCGAGAAATCCATCGACGACCCCTTCGCCCTCCTCGGGCGCGATACTGCAAACCGAATAGACGATCGCACCTCCCGGACGCACGAGCGCCGCCGCGTTGTCGAGCATCCGCAATTGTATGGCAGCCATCCGCGCGGGGTCGGTCGGCTTGAGCCGCCACTTTATCTCCGGATGCTCGCGCAGCGTTCCGATTCCGGTGCACGGCGCGTCGAGCATCACGTACTCGAAGCTCGACGGCCGGAACGGGACGGCGGCCGTCAGGTCGGCGCAAACATACTCAACATTACGATGCCGCAGTCGATTGGCCAGGCCGCGCGCGTTCTTGAGTCCGTTGAAATTAAGGTCCACGGCGATCACTCGCCCGCGCTCGCCCACCATCTCAGCAAGATGCGTCGCCTTGCCGCCGGGCGCCGCCGCGCAATCCACGACCGTCGCGCCCGCACGCGGCGCCAGCATCCGCGCGGCCATCTGCGACGCCTCGGATTGCGGGTGAAACAGACCGTCGCGATACGCACTCGACTCGAAATGCGGCGCGCCGCTCAGCACGACCGTCTCGGGAGCGCGTCCGACCGCGCCAATCTCGAAGCCATCGGCGCTCAGCTTCTCGATTAGCTCCGCACGGGACCTGCGCGCGAGATTCAGCCTGATTGCGTTGGGCGCGGCGTCGTTGTTCGCGGTCATCAGGCGCTCGGCATTCGCGACGCCGAACCAATCGACGAATCGCTCGACCATCCAGCGCGGATGCGAATACGCGATGGCAAGAAAACTTTTTTCATCACGCTCGCGCGACGGCATCGGCGCTGTCTCGCGAGTCGCTCGGCGCATGACGGCGTTGACGAAGCCAGACGCTTTGCGCGCTTCCGGAATTCGTTTGGCAATGCTGACGGCGGTATCCACGACCGCATGCTGCGGAATCCGATCCAGGTATCGAAGCTGAAAAAGTCCCATCCGCATTATTGCCAGCGCCGCGGGCTGAATCCCGTCGAGCTTGCGTCCCGTCAGATGCGCCAGCTCGTAGTCGAGGCGGCCGCGCCACGCGAGCGTCCCGAGCACGAGCCGCGTAATCAGCCGGCGATCGGCGGGCGCGAAATCGGGGAGCCGGCCGCCGAGCAGAACGTCGGCATAGCCGGACTCCTGATCGACGCGATAGAGAATCTCCACCGCTGCCAGACGCGACGCGAGTCCTTCGTCCGTGCGCGAACTGGATCGCGCGGCCGGTTTCGCTTTCGTATGCTCCTCGCTCATGAGCCGAATCGCGCTCCGGCTTCCACCCGTTTGCCGCGAAGGAAATCAGCGGCGGAAATTCTTTTTCGCCCCGGCGCCTGCATCTCGATCAGCCTGAGTCGTCCCGCGCCGCATTGAACCACGGGATTCGGCTTGAGGCTCACGATCGTGCCGGGAGAGTCGCTGCGCGAATCCGGTTCTTCCACCGCGGCACGCCAGACCAGAACTTCGCCGCCACCCAGATGCGTCCGCGCCACCGGCCACGGATCGTAGGCGCGCGTCATCCGCTCGATATGCTCAGCGCTCAACGACCAATCGATCGCGGCATCTTTCTTCTCGACCTGCGCCGTGTACGTCGCGAGCGCTTCGTCCTGTGGCGTTTCGACGAGACCGCCGCGCGCCGCAAGATCGATCGCCTCGAGCATCGCGGATGCACCAAGCTCCGCGAGCTTTTGCTTGAGCGTCCCCTGCGTATCGTTTGCTTCGATCGGAATCTTGCGCTGAAAGTACATCGGGCCGGCGTCCATCCGCTCGACGATCCGCATGATCGTGACTCCCGTCTCTGCGTCGCCCGCCAGTATGGCACCTTCGACCGGCGCGGCGCCGCGATGCCTCGGCAACAGGGATGCGTGCACGTTCATCGGCGCGATTCGTGGAACCTCGAGAATCGGGTTTGGCAAAATTCGTCCGTAAGCCGCCACCACCAGGAGTTCGGGTGCGAAGGCTTTCAGCTCGCTCAGAAATTCCGGCGTCCGAATCTTGACCGGCTTCAGTGTCGGAATTTTGTACTTCTCCGCGACCGCGCCGACTTCGCTCGGCTCCGTGCCGAGTCCGCGGCCGCGCGGACGATCGGGACGCGTGACGACGCCAACTACGCGGAAGTTGGCTCCTGAAGCTGTCACGAGTCGTTCCAGGATGTGGGCCGCCAACGCCGGCGTGCCCACGAAAACGATCTTTAGTGACTCGGCGATTTTAGATCCGCACCGCGGAGGGGCGCACGCTGTCGGCCTTGCCCTCCTTGATTAGCTTCTTCAGTTTGCGCTTGTAGAGCTCGCGCTTGATTCGGCTGATCCGATCGATGAAGAGTTTGCCGTCCAGGTGATCGATCTCGTGCTGGAGCGCGACCGCGAGCAATTCGTCGGCTTCGATTTCGATCTCCTTCTCGTCGGGGGTCCATGCGCGCACCAGCACATGCGCCGCGCGCTCGACGTCGGCCGTGTAATCGATCACCGACAAGCATCCTTCTTCCCAAACGATCTTGCCCTCAGCCTCGACGACCTGAGGGTTGATGAGTTTCAGCAGACGCTTGCCGGGATTCTCATGATCGGTGTCGAGCACGATAATGCGCTTCGACTCTCCCACCTGCGGCGCGGCAAGACCGACGCCCGGCGCGGCGTACATAGTCTGCACCATGCTGTCGATCAGGCCTTCGACATTGCCGTTGATATTTTTGACTGGAGCCGCGGGTTCCTTGAG